>WQXE01000090.1 GCA_009784995.1 Treponema sp.
ATAGGAGAAGGCAGCAAGTTTTTCTTTACATTAACATTTGATATCGTAAATGTTAATGACGATGAATTGGTCGATGAAAAAATAGAGCTAGATGAAATTGAAAAACCCCATTTTGAAGGTGAAATACTATTATGCGAAGACAATGTTATGAATCAACAGGTTATATTTGAGCATTTATCACGGGTTGGAATTAAAACTATTATCGCCGAAAACGGCCAAATTGGCGTAGATTTGGTAATGGAAAGGATAAATAATAATAAAAAACAGTTTGATTTAATCTTTATGGATATGCACATGCCTGTTATGAACGGACTAGAAGCGACATCAAAAATAATTGATTTAAAAATTAATACTCCGGTTGTGGCAATGACGGCAAACATCATGTCCAGCGACAAGAAAATCTATAAAATGCTCGGTATAAGTGATTGTATAGGCAAGCCGTTTACATCGCAGGAATTATGGAGATGTCTATTAAAATATTTTACTCCGATTAAAGAAGCGCGTAATCAAAATACAAAACAAAAAAGCGACGACATTGAATTGGATGAAGATTTTAAAGTTAAATTAAAATTAATGTTTTTAAACAGCAACAAAAACAGATTTGATGAAATCTGCAAGGCAATTGAAAATGATCCGGAAATGGCGTACAGGCTGGTTCATTCATTAAAAGCCAACGCTGGTCAGATTGGAGAAACCGGATTACAGTCAATCGCGTTTGAAGTTGAAAAACAATTAAAAAATACCAATACTGTTACGCCTGAACACCTGGTGCTTTTAAAAATAGAGCTGGAACAGGTGTTAGACGAAATATCCTATTTTGACAAGAGAAATTAATTTTAACAAACTCTTACCTTATGTGTTCGCTGTAAGTTTGGAAATTAATTGATGATCATTATTTTCTATCGCTTTTACAATATCCGAAGACATGGCGGCGAGGAAGTTGATGTCATATCTTATTTTATCCGTTAATGAAAGCATCTGGGTATAATCTGTTTTAACAGAAGAGCTGTGTTCTTTTAAAGTATCCAGCGAACCTGTTATATCGGTGCTTTTCGCGGACAATTCTGATAATGTATCAATCAATTCAGACATAACAGTAGCGAAACTGTTAATTTCTTCCGCCATATGGTTAATCAAGCCGCCCGCGTCTGTAGATCTTTTGGAAGTTGTTGTAATACCTGCGATAATATCAGATAACGTTTGTGAAATAGTACGGGAATTCTGCCTTGTCGATTCAGAAAGACGGCGGATTTCGTCCGCTACTACCGCGAAACCTTTTCCCGCTTCTCCCGCGTGAGCGGCTTCAATCGCCGCGTTCATGGAAAGAAGATTTGTATTGGACGCGATAACACTGATAATCTTGATCGCGTCCGCGATTCCGTCTATGGATGTGGAAATACCCTGAACAGCCTGAACAGTTTCTTTCATTGCCTCCTGACCTTTGGCGGCGTTTTCGATCATTTCCTGTACGGCTTCGCGTTTTTGTTTTGATAGTTCCGATGTATTTTTTAGGGATTCTACCATTTCCTCTGTAACAGCGGAGGAGTTTGTTACAGCGTCAGATTGAATGTTAATTCTGTTGTTTAAATGTTCAACAAGGCTGTTTATATTTTCTATTACTTCAAGAGCGCGGTTAATGTGTCCGCCTAACTGGTTGTTGATGTATATTGTTGTTTTTTTCTCATCTTCAAGAAGCGCCATGTTATAATGAGCGCAGTTGCCCGCCACATTTAACTTGTTAAAAATGGCGACAGCCATCGCTTTACAGTTTCCGTAACCGCAGGCTGTACAGTCTTTTATGTCTTCCTGTTTTAATTTTTTCATGGATGTATAAACTTCTTTTATTTCACTTTCACTTGGCTGCCTTAGTTTATGATTAGAGGACAGGTCAACATATTTTCTGTCATATAAATTACGTTTCCAGAAACGTTTTAATTTTTTGTGATATTTTTTATATTCGCTTTCCTGTTTTTTCGGGTTTAATTGTTTTTCAAGCATAGCGCTGCGTTTGCGGATTGGGCTTTCTAGAGTGTCCATATTTTCCTGATTGTTTCCCGTTCCGGGTCCGCCGTTACATCCAAGCTCGCAGTTTAAGCAGTCTATAAGCAGCGGAAACTCAATATTAGGATTATCCAAAACTTCCGTAATTCCTGTTAAATACGGATATATCGCGTGAGTACCTTCGATTTTTCTTGTAAGCCTTCTTAATCCGGGTATAAATCTTTCTGCCGTATCCAGTAAACCGCCAGGAGATGAAAATGATACAGCTCGTTCCGCGGGAGCGCCCACATATTCAACTTCCGGAAAACTCGATAAATTAATATTTTTATTTTTTATTAATTCTTTTAAGGCATACATTGTAACATTGTAATCGCCAAGCCCGGTTTCAATAAACTCTCTTTTTTTAGCGATACACGGAGAAATTACCGCTATTTTATAATCATTAAAATCACGGTAATACTCCCTGATCATTTTAATTGAATGAAGCATTGGGCTGTCCGCCGGAGCCAGATAGGGTATTAATTGAGGGTGATAAATTTGAACAAAGCTAACAATCGCGGGACACGGCTGAGCGATGACAAATCTTGGTTTATTTTTTTCTATGTGATCGATATAAGAAATTACAGTTAATTCCGCTCCGAAACTTACGTCAAAAAACGCTCTAACTCCAAGCGATTGTAAATAACCGTTTATTTTCAGGTAGTTGTCGGGGAATACAGACGCGATCGCTGGCGCGACAATGGCAACCATCTTTACGCCTTGTTTTAAATCTTCAAGGAAACGTTCCGTATCGTCAATCGGTTTTCGCGCTCCGTGTGTACATATAACCGCGCAGTGTCCGCAGCCAATACATTCATCATGATTTACAATTAATTTTTTGCCCGAACCATCCATGCAATATTTTACAGGACACGCGGCTATACAAGAATAACAATTATTACATTTTTCTTCGATAATTTCTATTACCGGTGCTTGTTTGACTGTGCCGCTCATAACTCCCCCTGCTTTATTTATTAACGGTAAATGATTTTTCTATCTCATCAATTAATGAATCCGGACTTACCGGTTTTGTTAAAACGCCTACAGCTTTGGATTTTTTTACTTTATCAAAGAATTCCGGCCCGCTGTTTCCGCTAACAATGACAATTGGCACATTTAAATAACTTGGGATTCTTTTAATATCGTCAAGGAATTCAAAGCCGGAAATATTGGGCATTTCTATATCCAATAGAATTACATCCGCTACCTCTCTATTTAAAAAAGCTATAGCTTCAGAGGCGGACTTTACTACCCTAAGGTCGTATTTCGCGCTTAACATATTTTTAAATTCGTTAAGCTGTTGCACGTTATCATCGATTGCCAGTACCATTTTTTTATCTGCCATAAGTTACCTTCCTAATGATATTAATATTATCGGGATTTTTTTAAATATCCTTCTATAAAAAGTATAATAAAAAAATCATAAAATTTCAATGAAATTTTTATTGAAAGATTGATGTTAAAATCTTCATTTTACTGGAATTTTCGGTTTTTTTGTACATAATATAAGATATATATTATGGAGAATACGGAAAAAAAGGAAAAAAACAGTATTCTTGTTGTAGATGACGAGAAATTAAATCTTGAAGTCTTAAACAATATCCTCCGCGACGAATATACCATATTTATGACTAAAAGCGGGTCTTCTGCCATAGATATTGCCAATAATTACGTTCCAGACCTTATTCTTCTTGATATTATCATGCCTGATATGAACGGGTTTGATGTTCTAAAATCACTAAAAACATCAGAAAAAACACGGCATATTCCGGTAATTATAATTACAGGGCTTGAAAGCGTAGAAGACGAGGAAAAAGGGCTTGCTTTGGACGCGGCGGATTTTATACATAAACCATTTAGTTCCAAAGTTGTAAAATCCAGGGTTCACAATCAAATACAAATAGTGAATCAGATTCGCGCTCTTGAACAATACGCGCAAATACAGGCGGCAGTGGCCGCGGCGGAAGAAAAAAGCAAGTTCTTCGCCAAAATGAGCCATGAAATGCGCACCCCCCTAAACGCCGTAATTGGCTTGTCAGAACTGACACTTGAGGACAGCAGTTTAAGTGAAAGTGTCCGCGAAAATGTAGAGAAGGTCTGTAACGCGGGGGATTCTCTTTTAAATATTGTTAACGATATTTTGGATATTTCAAAAATAGAAGAAGGCAGATTTGAGCTTGTACCAGTTGAGTATGATACCGCCGCGATGATCGGCGATACCATTAATGAAAGTATAATGTACAAAGGCGAAAAACCCGTCGAATTTATATTAAATATCGATGAAAATATTCCAAAACGTCTTTACGGAGATAATCTTAGAATCAGGCAAATTTTAAATAATCTTTTATCAAACGCTTTTAAGTATACAAAAGAAGGTTTGGTTGAATTAAAAATTTGTTTTATAAATCAGGATGATGATTATTTTCTTGTCGCGGATGTCCGTGATACTGGTATCGGAATACCGCCTGAAAATGTCAGTATTATATTTTCCGATTATTCCCAAATGGATTTATTGATAAACAGGGAAATAAAAGGCACAGGTTTGGGGCTTTCCATTACAAAAATGATAACAGATTTAATGAAAGGCGAAATTTCCGTTAAAAGTGATTACGGCAAAGGCAGTGTTTTTACAGTTAAGCTGCCGCAAAGAATAGTTATTAATGAGTTTATTAATTCTGATATTATTAACAATCTTAAAAATTTTCATTATTCATCGCGCAAACATAATATATCATCAAGAGTTTCACGTATCATCATTCCTTACGCGAGAGTGCTTGTTGTTGATGATGTGCTTACAAATCTTGATGTCGCCAAAGGCATGATGAAACCGTACAGGATGCAAATTGACTGCGTAACAAGCGGGCAGGCTGCTGTTGACGCTATCCGAAATGAAGAAGTCAGGTATAACGCGATTTTTATGGATCACATGATGCCATTGATGAACGGCATAGAAGCCACAAGAATTATTCGTGAAGAAATCGGGACAGATTACGCCAGAAATATTCCGATAATTGCCTTTACAGCTAACGCTCTTACCGGGAATGAAGATATGTTTTTAAGTAAGGGTTTTCAGGCATTTTTAACAAAACCTGTTGATGTTCAGCGTCTTGACGCCATGATTAAACAATGGGTGCGTAATGAAGAAATGGAAAAAAATATTAAAGATCAGCAGATTGTTGTCGGCGGTGAAAGTGTTTTTGATATTCGCACAGGAGAGGACAGAAGGTCGGGAAGGGGAGACAGAAGAAGGGGATATGACAGGCGTTTCTTGGCGGAAAAAGTTGAAGGGATTAATATTCACAAAGGATTAGAACGTTTCAGCGGCGATTGGGATACCCTTTTGCAAATTTTAAAATCATTCGCGTTAAATACAAAACCTGTTATTGAATCCATGAAAGAAGTTAATAGCGGTAATTTGGCGGATTACGCGATTATTGTACATGGAGTAAAAAGTTCATGCAGGGGAATCTCCGCCGAAACCGCGGGAAATATGGCGGAAGCTCTTGAAAAGGCAGCCAAAGCGGGAGATTTGGATTTTGTACAAAAAAATAATCAGGCTCTTTTGGATATGATATCCAAGTTAGTCGAAGATTTGGACAGCGTGTTTAAAGAAGATGAAAATGTAAAAAAAGATAAACCAAAAAAAGACAAACCATATTCGGAGGTTTTGTTAAAATTAAACGAAGCTTGCGCTGGTTACGCGATAGACGATATAGAAAAATATATGAACGAAATAGAAGCTTTTAATTATACGGCGGACGATGGTCTTGCCGCCTGGCTGCGTGATAATGTAGATCAAATGAACTACATGGAAGTAACAGAAAGAATTTCTAAAATGGGAGTTTAATTATTAAAAAATATATTTTACCGTTAATTATATTTTCTCTTGTTTCTTTTTCTTGTATATCCGATTTACAAAGGGAACAAGCGTGGAACCGCGCTCCAGTTATTATTAATACTCCGCTGCAATCTGTATATATTCTTAAAAATGAAAATAATAAATATGAAAATATACAATCAAGAAGCCTAAGGTCTCACGCTCCGGAGATAAAAAATATTATCGACAGGGGATATATTGTTTTCGCTATGCATTCGGTTGATCATAAACCGTTTTTTTACAAGGAAGAAATTACAGGAGAACTAATCGGCATTGATGTTGAGCTTGCTTACGCGATCGCTAACAGGCTTGGAGTAAAAGCTATTTTTAACAGGAACTCCGCGAGTTTTGACGAAGTTATAACAACGGTAATAAACAGGCAGGCGGATATCGCTCTATCCAAATTGAGCCTTACAATCCGCAGAGCCGAGTTCGCGCGTTTTACAAACCCATATGTTTCTTTCAGACAGGCTTTACTTTTTAACCGGCTTGAATACGCGAAGATTGGAACGGAAGAAAGGCTGCAGGATTTTATTAAAAACTTTCGCGGAAATATCGGAGTAATCGCGAATTCTTCTTACCATAATTTCGCTTTAACAAGTTTTCGCGACGCCGAAATAATAACTTTTTCTACATGGGATGATGCCGTAAACGCGCTTTCGCGGGGAGAGCTTTTGGCTGTTTTTAATGATGAGGGAGAAATTCTAACGGTTAACGCTACAAGTGAATATTTATCGATTTTTCTTAAACCTGTTTTAATAACCGACAAGCGCGACCATATCGCGATGGCCGTTTCTGCCGACGCTCCTTTATTACAGGAATGGCTGAATATTTTTTTAGATGAATACCTTTTGCTAAATCACATGGAATTAAATCCGGTTTATTTTATCGAACGTCATTTTGGAAATGACAATTAAAGGATGTAAAATGAAAAAACCGATTTTTGGACATACATTAATTATTTTACTCAGTTCGACTATTGGTATTTTTACAGGATTATATAAAGACAAACTGGAAATGTATTTTAGAATTGACAGTATTCGATTTATGAATATTCTTTCGGTTATTGGCGAACTCTTTATTTTATTTTTACAATTAATCGCCATACCGGTTATTGTATGCGCGGTTATTTCCGGTCTTGGAAAATTAATACGAAGTAAAGAATGTTCAAAGATTATCAGAAAAATAATAGCTGTTTTTGTAATTTGTATAATAATCTGCGCCGGTTTAGGGATGGCTCTGGGTTTTTACGGACAGCCTGGTTTGGATTTAGATGATGATACCAAAGCCGCGTTGGGAAGAATCGTATCAAAAGGAAATGTACTGGAAGTTACTTTCGGTTCAGGTGTTGAACAGAATGAAAGGCAGGTTATACAGCGTGTTGGGATTGTAGGATTATTAACAAGTTTAATTACGCCGTTTGGAATAATTGTGTTTTTATTTTTATCAATCATCATGGGTGTTGCTGTCGGATTTTTAAGAGATGAATCCGCGTTACTGCTTATTAATACATTTTCCTCATTTTTAAATGTTTTTAAAA
>WQXE01000091.1 GCA_009784995.1 Treponema sp.
ATTATTTTTTCATAATTTAAAGGATTAATAAAACGCAGATCCATTACTTCTACAGAAAGACCATATTGGTTTTCCAGTTTTTTCGCGGCTTCCATTACAGGGTATAAAGTAGCGCCTAATGTCGCTATTGTAAGATCGTTTCCTTGTTTGCGTATAACGGGCTCGCCTTCAGGTATTTCATAGTAATTTTCCGGTACGCCGTTTTTTTCAAATTGTTCGCTTATATCGTACAATAATTGGCTTTCATAAAAAATAACGGGGTCTGTGCCACGCAAAGCAAGATTTAACATTCCTTTCGCGTCATAAGGAGTAGCGGGAAAATACGATTTTAAACCCGGTATATGAGCTGTAATCGCGGACCAGTCCTGGCTGTGCTGAGCGCCGTATTTGTTGCCGACAGAAACACGAATAACCAAAGGCATGGTTAAAAGACCTGCGGACATTGATTGCCACTTGGAAGCCTGGTTAAAAATTTCATCACCCGCGCGTCCCATAAAATCGCAGTACATAAGTTCTACAACGGCTCTGCCTCCTGATAATGCGTAACCGACACCAGCTCCAACTATCGCGCCTTCGGAAATTGGACTGTTAAACAAGCGGTTATACGGTAAAAGTTCTGTAAGCCCGCGGTAAACCGCGAAAGCGCCGCCCCAATCGCGGTTTTCTTCGCCCCATGCTGCCATAGTTGGGTCAATTGTAAAACGGTGAAGCATCGCTTCGAATAACGCGTCACGGTACTGGAATGTTTTATTTTTGGAAACAGGTTTTCCTTCCGCGTCAAATCCGTAACGGATTTTTCCGGCAAGAGCTTTTACTCGCGGGTTTTCCTCTACAGGCTGCAACAATTCCGGCTGGCAATCATCAAATTTTTCTACACTTTTATTTGAATACATCACAGATTCGATAAAAGCTCCTGTCAAACGAGGTGAAACATCATCGTTAACCGCGAGTTTTACAACTTCTAAAAGTTTGGTTTGAATACTTTCGCGTAACAAATCAAGTTCTGTTTTAGATGTTATTTTATTTTCTATTAAGTATGTTCCATATTCTTCGATCGAATCTTCTTCCTGCCAAAGTTTAACTTCTTCCGGTGTTCTGTAACTTGAAGCGTCAGAAGGAGAGTGACCTGAAATACGATATGTAAGTGTATCAAGAAGGACAGGACCTTTACCTTCAAGCAAAATCGCTTTTTTACGGTTTATCGCATCCGCTACAGCGAGGGGATTGTAACCGTCTACACGTTCTGTGTGCATGTTTTCAGGGTTTACTCCGGCTCCTACACGAGCCATAATTCCGTAACCCATTGTTTCCCCCGATGTCTGACCGCCCATGCCGTAAAAATTATTAAAAAAGTTAAAAAGTATCGGAGGAGCTCCGCCCATATCTTTGTCCCAAAGATTGCGGTATTGATCCATTGCAGATAACATCATCGCTTCCCACACAGGACCGCATCCCATTGACGCGTCTCCAATATTAGCGATAACGATGCCGTTCTTTTTATTGATTCGTTTGTAAAGCGCGGAACCCGCCGCTATGTCGGCAGAACCGCCGACAATAGCGTTATTGGGCATCGAGCCGAACGGAGGGAAAAAAGCGTGCATTGAACCGCCAAGCCCGCGGTTAAAACCAGCCTTGCGCGCGAAGATTTCAGCTAACGTGCCGTACAGGATAAAATTTTCGCCTAAGTCCCGTATATTTTTGTATTTAATTTTTTCCGCGATATTTAATGTTTCACCGTCTAAAAAGGTTTTCATTATTTCTTCAAGCTTTTTTTCGCCTTCATTATTTTGTGAAGTATTTTTATTGGTCAATTGCCAAAGAGCGGAAAAACATTTGGCGATAATTTCGCCATGACTGCGATGGCTGCCGAAAATATAGTCATCGGTTGTAAGGTTTAAACATTGTCCGACCGCAGACGCTTCCTGTCCCATTGAAAGATGAGCAGGACCTTTGTGATTGTATTCGATGCCGTTCCAAACACCTTGTGTTTTATAGGTGTTTAACATCGATTCAAATTCACGAATCACAGCCATGTCGTACCAGATTTGTACAAGTCTTTCTTTTCCGTACAGTTCCAGTTCTTTTTTAAAATCAGATTTATATTGATTGATTGGTATATCATTAATTTTTAGAATTTGCGGCTTACGCACTTCTTTTGGATCTACAATAATTGACTTTGGCATGATCTCTCCTATAGGTCCCACATCACATCACGTATAAGTTCACTCACAGTAGGATGCGGGAAAATTAATTGTTTAACATCTTCTATTCTAAATTCCTGTTCTATTAAAGCCGCGGCACCCCAGATAAACTCAGGAGCATAAGCGCCTACAGCATGAACACCAAGTATACGGCGGTTTGACGCATCAGTTATTACTTTTACAGAACCGGGGGAAGTAAAAGAATTTTCCGCGACAAATCTCCCTGACATTTTCATTGGAAGACTTGCTTTTAAAATTTTTATTCCTTTTTCATTTGCTTCTTGTTCTGTTATACCAACACCCGCCGCTTCTGTAATTCCATAGACAGCCCAGGGAATAGCGTTATAACGCATTCGGTTCTGCGAATTATTAGTATTGCCGCTTAGGTACGATGTAATATCAGCGGCTGCAACTTCACCCATTCGGTACGCGCAGTGGGCTAAAAGACTTTTTCCTGTTACATCGCCCGCAGCCCAGATGCCAGGAATATTGGTTCGCGTAAAATCGTCAACTAACACCTTGCCTTTATTAATGTCGATACCCGCAGCCTGCGCTCCCCAGTCTTCGATTACAGGTTTTCTGCCGACAGCAAGTAAAACAAGATCGCTTTCTATTTTTTCCTGTTTCCCGTCTTTTGTTGTGTAATGTGTCGAAGCTCCTTCAAGTTTTTCTACTTTACAGCCAAGTTTAAAATTTACGTCATTTAACGCGCGGCGTAAGACGGGAGCTAATTCATTGTCCATAAAAGGAATTATTTCGTTCATCATTTCAATTACAGTTACCTGTGTACCAAGCGCGGAAAACAAAGCCGCGAATTCTATACCGATAACGCCGCCGCCGATTATCGTAAGTTTTTTTGGTACGTTTTTTATTTCTAAAAGGGTAGTGGAGTCCACTACTGATTTATTATCTTTTACACCGGGTATAGCTGGTATAACAGAAACAGAACCCGCGCATACAAGAATTGTTTTTGCTTCGTGTATAGTTTCTTTTTCATTTGTTGTTACTTTTACTTTTGCGTGTTTTTCGCCGGAAGGCGCGTATAAAATCTCCGCCTTACCATTGAGTACTTCTACTCCGGAATGTTTCATTTGACTTTTTATGCCGCTTCGCAGTTTGGAAACAACTTCGTTTTTCCAGTTTTGAATCGCAGCCCAGTCAAAAGTAACATTTTCGGCTGTTACCCCAAACTTTTTAGCTTCTTTCGCGTGAACATAATGTTTTGCAGAATTAAGTAAAGTTTTAGTTGGAATACAGCCGGCATTAAGACAGGTGCCGCCCATGTTTTGCTGTTCTATTAGAAGAACTTTTCCAGACAGACTTTTGTCTGTTGCCAATCGTTGTGCCGCGAGATAACCCGCGGGACCGCCGCCTATTATAATTGTATCGTATATTATCGTATCTTGCATATTTATTCCTTATCCTTCAACAATTAATTGATCAATATTTGCAACTGCGTCGCAAAGCGCTTTTAAAAAACGCGCCGCGGGAGCGCCGTCTACTACCTGATGATTAATCGTTAAACTAAAACCAATATAAGGATCAAAATTACAGCAATTATTATTTAATTCGGATGTAACTGGTTTCATTTCTATGCCGCATACTCCAAGTATGGAAATTTCCGGTATGTTAAGTACAGGAGTAAAGTTTGTAATGCCAAGACTTCCAAGATTGGTAACAGTAAATGTTGAGCCGGAAAGTTCATCTGGTTTTATTGAGCTATTTTGGCAAGCTGCCGCAAGCCGTTTTGATTCTGTAGAAATTTCGGCTAATGATAAAAGATTGATATTTCGTATAACAGGAACCATAAGTCCTTTTGGCGTATCTACCGCGCTTCCCAAATGTATTTTATTAAATGTTTTTATAATGTCACCTGTTTTGTGAGCGTTCATGTATAAAAAGTTTGGAAGGGTGCGGGATACCGCGAAAAGAATTAAATCGTTTACAGTTATTTTACTTTCTGATGATTTCATTTTTACGCGAATATCTTGCAATTTGGAGACATTGGCGGACGCGTTAAGCGTAAATTGAGCTGTTTCTGCCAATGATTTTAACATGCGATCAGAAATAACTTTGCGAACACCTTTAATTGGAGTTTCGGTATAATCATCAGACGCAGTTAATTGTGAATTTGGTGTTTCAGCAATATCTTGCAAGGTAATTCTTCCATTTAAACCTGTTCCTTCCCGCGGAATATTTCCTGCTACAGCGGTTTTTGCGGCAGCTGTTAGTGCAGGTCTGTTTTCAAGGGTCGCTTTCACATCACGCTCGATAATGCGCCCCTCGGGACCAGAGCCTGCGAGTGTATCGATGGAAAGAGCCTCTTTTTCAGCAAGGTTTTTCGCTCTTGGAGAAATGCCTTTATTAGAATTTATATCACACGGGGGCACGGAGACACGGAGGTTTTGGGTAGTTGAAGTACATTCTTCTTCCCTTTGCGTCTTTGCGCCTTTGCGAGAGGTATTATCAATTGAATTTTTTTCAATTAAAGTTTGCCAGTTTTCACCGGGAGAACCAATTACCGCGATTGGCGCCAGGACAGGTACATCGTCTCCGGCGTTATGTAAAATCTTTAAAACTGTCCCATCGTCTCCGGCTGGAATTTCAAATGTCGCTTTATCAGTCTCTACTTCGCATACTATCGTTTCGTTTGTTACCTGATCGCCTTCATTTACTTTCCAATCAACGATAATACATGATTCAACCGTATTTCCCTGCCGAGGCATTATTAGAATAAACGCCATGATTCTCCTCTATAGAATATATTATAATATTTCTCGATATAATGTAATATAATATCAATGATGGATTACTTAAGTGTGATAAATGACCAAAATAAAAGTTCTGAAGAACGTCTGGAATCTCTTCGCAATTGGCGAAAAACCGGTAATAATAATGATTTATCAAAAAAAAATAGCGAAGTAAACAATCATATTCACACAATTTATAGTTTTAGCCCATATACACCTACAATGGCGGCTTTACAGGCTTTTAATTGCGGGTTATGCGCCGCGGGATCTGTTGACCACGATTCAATTGCCGCCGCGCCGGAATTACTTGAGACTTGCGCTATTTTGGGAATCGGCGGCTGTGTAGGTTTTGAAGTACGGGTAAGTTTTAAGAATTTTAAAGATAGAAAAATGAATAACCCCGATTCGCGAGGGTTGGTATATATGACAGTTCAGGGAATACCTAAACCTGCCATTTCAAAAGCCGAGGATTTTTTAAAACCGATAAGGGAACAAAGGCTTAAGCGTACAAAAGCTATGACAGTTTCAGCTAACGTTTTATTAAAGGAAGCCGGCTTTGAAGAAATTGATTTTGAAAATGATATTATAAATCAGTCTAAGTACTTAGAGGGCGGTGGAATTACAGAAAGGCATTTGTTGGCTGCGGCGGCGAGAAAAATAATTAAAAAATTCGGGAAGGGTAAGCAGCTTATTGAAGGATTAAATGCTAAAATGGGTATAACGATACAGCCTAAGTTAGCCGCCTTACTTTCAGATTCAGAAAATCCTCATTATTTATATGACTTATTGGGAGTTTTAAAAACAGAATTTCTTCCCGGTATTTTTATCCAGCCTGATGAAAACGAATGTTTACCGGCAACTGATGTAACGGCATTCGCGGATTCTATTGGCGCTATTCCAGCTTACGCGTATTTGGGAGATGTGGGCGAATCTCCAACAGGCGATAAAAAAACTGAAAAATTTGAAGATGATTTTATCGAAGAACTCTTTAATGAAATTTCCAGTTTGAATTACAAGGCGATTACTTATATGCCGCCTCGCAATACTATTGAGCAGCTGCAAAATGTTCAAAGGTTATGCCGTGAATTTAATTTTATGGAAATATCCGGCGTTGATATAAATAATTCACGTCAGTCTTTTAATAACCCTGAAGTTATGAAAGATGAGTTTCGCCATTTACTGGATACAACATGGGCGTTAATCGCTCACGAACGTCTCGCCAGTATCGATAAATGTTTTGGGCTTTTTTCTAAAGGTAATCCGCTTGAATCACTGGAATTAAAAGAAAGGTTAATCGCTTACGCGACGTTTGGTAAAATATTAAATTTACATTCTCCTGATGAATCCGCTTATGAAATCACGCGGGAAATACAAAAAGGAAGGTTAGTATGAAAAATGAAACAATCGCTGTTCTTTTAAGAGGAATATGTATAGATATAACAAATAAACCTGTAACAGTTGTTTCAAAAAATATTTCTGATGATATTCCATCTGACGCGCTAAAAATAGAAATTGTTCCGATAGAAAAAAATTCGATAGAAATGAAATCTAAAGAAAATGAAGAAAAAGCCGCAAGTATTATTCAAAGCGCGTTTGATAATTGGAAAAAAGAAATACTTCCTTCGTGTATTGTATTGACAACTAACGGAAAACCGCATGGAATGTTTCAAATAGAAAATCAAAACATAAACAACGAGCCTTGTAAAAATAATAACATTATCGATAAAAATATCGTAAATATTAAAGAACGCGCTGAAGTGGTGAGAAATAAAATTGCCGTAGTAACAGGCGGAGCGCAGGGAATAGGTGAAGAGATCGTCCGCAATCTAGCGGCTGGCGGCGCTGTTGTTTATATCGCGGATTTAAATATTGATGGAGCAAAAAAATTAAGCGAAAAAATCAATCTGCAAGAAAACCGAAATTGCGCGATACCTGTACAGGTTAATGTTACAAGTGAAGAATCTGTTGAAGCTATGTTTGATTTTATCGCTCGAACAACAGGCGGCTTTGATATTTGTATAAGTAACGCGGGTGTTTTAAAAGCTGGAAGCGTCTTGGAACAGGATTTATCGGATTTTAAATTTGTCACGGATATCAATTACACAGGATTTTTTATTGTAAGTAAGTTTGCAGGAAGACTTTTGCGTACACAGTATTTAACTGCACAAAACTGGAAAACAGATATAATTCAAATAAATTCAAAATCCGGTCTTGAAGGTTCCAACAAAAACGGCGCTTATTCGGGTGGAAAGTTCGGCGGCTTGGGTCTTGTAGCGAGTTTCGCGATGGAACTTGTCGAGTACGGCATAAAAGTTAACGCGATCTGCCCCGGGAATTTTTTAGACGGACCTTTGTGGTCAGACCCGGAAAAAGGGCTTTTTGTACAATACTTAAAAACAGGAAAAGTGCCGGGAGCTAAAAGTATTAAAGATGTCCGCTCTTTTTATGAATCAAAAGTTCCAATGAAGCGCGG
>WQXE01000092.1 GCA_009784995.1 Treponema sp.
ACCGTTAAAAATGACCGAACACGCGCCGCATTGTCCTTCAAGACATCCCGGTTTCGCTCCAAATAACGAAAACTCTCCGCGAAGGATATCTATTAATCTTACTCCCGCTTCTCCTCTGAAAATTACATCTTCTCCGTTTAAAATAAAATTTATATTCATTTGGATACCAACCCCGAATTATTATTCGCCGAATTATCATTTTGTAAATTAAATAATTCCCAAATATTTTTTCTTTTTAAAGGAATAGATTTAAAACAATGATCCATCGCCTGAGAGACTGCCTGTAAAAACGCGGCGGGTATACATGTAAAAGGAAGGTCTCCTATTCCTTTAGTATCACCTTCATTATTTGCCGGATTATCAGAAATAAAATCGATATATATTGGCGGAATATCCACAGGAGATAAAATATTGTAATTGTCGTATTGGCTTCCTGGAAACTTTCCGTTTACATACTCTATGTTTTCGGAAAAAGCCCAGCCTAAAGCCTGAACAATACCGCGTGTTAAAGCTCTTTTAGAGCGGTTAATCGAAATTATTTTTCCACCGTCAACCGCGAGCCAAATACCGCGCGCTATAGGCATACATTCAACAGGATCGATTGTAACTTCAACTACCGCCGCGGCAAGACCGGGTTTTAAAAATCCGTTTATATCCGCCGCCGCGAAACTGCCATTTCGCAGGCTGCCGCTTTGCGGTTTTATCGAACGGCGAACCGATATCGGCAGGGGAGCGTGGAAGCGCTGCTTTCGGATCGCGAGGCAGCATTTCTCTACAAGTTTTGTTATTGTTGTAATATTTCTTGATGAGCAAGAAGGACCGCAATCGGGAAGTGAACCTTTCGCGTTAGAATCAGTAGAAATAATTCGGACCATATGGGGTTCAATTGACATTGTTTGAAAGGCGACTTTTTCCCAAATTTTGCTGTAGTCCTCTGTACTTACAATACTTGTTTTTATTTCCAAAAAACCTTCTTTTGTTAATGTTACTTCTACACTGTAGCTATTTTTATCGTGCAATAAACTATTACCTTGATACCCAACCGCGATTCCAATGCCTCTTAATTTTTCGTATTTTTCTGTTTTATTTTCTTTACGGCTTTGTTTAAGTAATTCAAATGATGACCATTTACGGTAATAATCACTCATGTTTATCGCAGTATTTAAAAGCTCATTTTGTTTATTATTTTTTGTTGATACAGTTTTTGGCAATATTACCTGATTATTTACATTATTTAATCTCCATAAAGCGGGGTCATAATCACAAGCGTCAGCGATTTGTGAAATATGCCGTTCTATCGCGAAAAGCCCATGCGCTAAGCCAAAACCGGAAAACGGACCTTGCGGTGGTAAATTTGTCTTAATTCCCTTTGCCAAAAGCGAAAAATTATCAAATTTATATAAACCAAGACTTCCAAGTGATACCTGATCGATAATTTCATTCTCGTTAACCCCATAAGCGCCAAGGTTAACAATAATATCAACGTCAGTTTTTAAAATACAACCTTTATCATCGATATTACTTGTAATAATAATGTCAGTTTTACAGCGTTTGGGAGTAAATTGAAAATCTTCATCTTTACTTAGTATCAGACGTACAGGTCTTTTTGTAATAAATGTGCCAATCGCGGCATGACAAGCGATTAATGATGGGTACCATAATTTACCGTCCATATGAATACTTAACGCTGTGGGTTCAACAGTAATGCCGGAAGCTTCAATTCCCAGAGCGTTTATCACAGAACGTTTTATATGAAAGGGCCATTGGGTGGCTGTTCTTACGGTAAGAATCTTTTTTTTGTTTTCATCTTTATACCATGTAACAGCTCCTATTGGTTCGGCGTACCAGTGTTCCTGTATACCTGTGGAATACCTGCCGCTGATTGTTTTTACTGATTTTTCTGTTTTTCCGTGTTTGTCGGCAGCTTGTGTAATTTCGCGGTTTACTTCGTTAGAAGATGTTTCATACAATGGATCTTGATAATCAAAAATAGCCTTTACTTCATCTACTATTACGATACATCTTGACGCTAGCTCTTCCAGTTTTGTTTTGTCGGGTCCTAAAAAAATGGCAATTGGCTCTCCAAAATATGATAATTTTGAATCAGCTAAAATGGGGATATCTGTTCCTTCCAGTTTGTTTTTGCCGGGTATATTTTTAGCGGTAATAAAATAATAATCATTTGGAAGTACCGGTACCTGAATAAATTTTATGTATCCCTTCGATACTGGCGATCTTACAGTGGCGGCATATAAAAGATCAGGCGGGTAAATATCTTCCAGATAGGGGACTGGTTCCATATAACCATTATATGATCTTTTTGTTAAATAATCTTATCTACGATACTCTGTATTAACTTAATATTTCTGTAATCATTTTGTTTTTCTGGTGTAAATTTACATATAGGACGCAGTTCATCTAGCAGTTTTTTGATATCTAAAGAAAGCGCGTTTTTCTTTGTAATTTGTAAAATACGGCTATGTCCTGTTTCTATAGTTTCTTCATCTTCGTTTAATAACATTTCGTCCAAACGTTCACCGGGACGCAGTCCAATGTATTCAATATTAATTTCTGTTTCGGGCTCATAACCGTGAAAACGAATCATTTGTTCGGCTAAATCGCGGATACGCACTGGCTCACCCATGTCTAAAAGATATAATTTGCCGTTTTCGCCGACTCCTCCTGCTTTTAAAACAAGTGAACACGCTTCGCTTATGGTCATAAAAAAACGGCGGGCGTCGGGGTGGGTAACGGTTACAGGACCGCCTTTTTCAATTTGCTGCTGGAATAACGGAACTATAGAACCTCTGGAACCCAGAACATTTCCAAAACGGACAGTAACAAAACTGGTTCCGCCGGCTGTATTTTCAATTTCATTAAAAGGAGATAAACGTTCGCTCGCGGCGAGTACCATTTGTTCGCATAAATATTTTGACACTCCATATACAGAAACGGGGTTAACGGCTTTGTCTGTAGAAATATGTACAAAGCGTTTTATACCATGTTTCATCGCGGATTTAATCAGGTTTTCCGTGCCTATAACGTTATTTTCGATAGCCGCTACCGGGTTTTCTTCCATCATGGGGACATGTTTATACGCTGCTGTGTGGAAAATAGCGTCGGCTTTTAAGTTGCTTAAAATATAATCTACATAATCAGTGTCTTTAAGGTCGCCTATAACAGGAACAAGCGCCGCTTTTTCACCAACACCTTCATCCTGTAAAAGACGCAGTTCCCTGTCAATTTGATAAATTGAGTTTTCGCCATGACCCAATAAATAAAGTCTGGATACACCGCCTGAAAGCAGCTGACGGCATAATTCACTTCCAATAGAACCGCCGGCTCCCGTTACAAGAACACGTTTTCCTCGAACATAGGAAAGGCTTTGTTTTAATTTAATTGTTACCGGGTTTCGTCCCAAAAGGTCTTGCAAGTCTATCGAACGGGTTTGTATAAAATGAGCGTCCCCTTCAATAATTTGTGAAATACCGGGCAGGATGCGTATTTTTTGAAAGTTCGCTTTTTTTAATATTGAGTAGAGTTCTTTAAGATATTCCCTGCAAGCGCTTGGAATAGCAATTATAGCTTCATCCGCTGGGTTTGTACGTAATAGTAAAGCGACATCCCTTATAGGACCTAAAACGGGGATTCCGTTTATTCTTTTTCCAATTTTATCAGAATCGTCATCCAAAAACGCGACAACATCGCCAAAAATGGCTTTTTTTATTATTTCGTTGGCAAGAGCGCGACCAGCGAATCCCGCCCCTATAATGTATAAACGTTTGGATTTTCCCATTAATTCCTCATAGCGTCGATTACTTCAAACCCAAGATCAATTGTAAATGAATCATTACAAAGATCCAGTTTTATTTTCGCTCTTCCTTTTCTTCTATCGACCTTAATAATCTTTCCCTCAAGACCGGAAAGTGGTCCTTCTATAACCATTATTCTGGCATTCTCATTAAAATACACTTTTGATCTACCCGCAATGGGTCCCGCGCTATTAATAAAATGAAGAACAACCTCCAAATCCTTGTCAGCAAGGGGGGTTATATCCTGATTGGACTTTAAAAAACGGAAAAAACCTTCTGTTCGCCTAAAATCCCATTGATTTTTTATTATATCCTCGGTAGTTTCGGCTTCTATAAATAAATAACCGGGAAATATGGCTGGTGTTGATGGTATGATTTTTCCGGCTTTTCTTATATCAAGCCGCCTGCGCAGGAAATGAATGGGGAATTTCGTTTCCGGATACATCGATCTAAAAAGCTTTATAAACTTGTCTTCTGAGCGTGTTTTTACCTGTATTGCGTAATAGTTCATTGTTACATTATATATTCCCATTAGTTATTTAGAAAAGAGTGTTTTAAACTGCGTTTTAAATGCCGATAATCTGAAAAGAGGAATAATGATGAGAAAATATATCTTGTTTGTGGTTATATTTGGTATTTTTGTTAATTTCAATGTAAACGCGTTTATGGTTTCGTTTTTCATTCTGGAAACAGGACTACCGCAAAATGACAGGAATAACCCGCATTCCATTACATGGGAAAACTCCCTTATGGATGTTTTTTTTGAAGCTGGTCATATAGTAAGTAATGCTCCCATTTTACGTTTGGATTCAAAACCACAGGGTGATATATTTCAATCAATTTCATTTAATTTAACTCAAGCCAGAAATATGGGTATAGATTATGTAATGATAGCTCAATTAAATTTTGATAACGATTCTCAGATACCAACTTCTGTATCTTTTTTAATATACAGGGTTAATACAAGAGAAAAATTATTGGACAACAAGGTTCAGGTAAATTCATACAGATCATCAAGGGAAGAAAGTGATGATATTAAATCCATAATTAGAGGTCTGCTTCCATATTTTAACAATTGATTTTTAAGGGGAAATAAATGAAAAACATGTTTAATAAACTATTTATAATAGCTTGCGCTTTTTTCTTTTTTCAAGGTTCATCACCCTGGGAAGGCGCTGCCGCTGTCGCGCCTGATGGAGAAATTCCTTCGGTTGGACGTTATATCGCTACAAATTCATTCCCGCCGCATTCAATTGTTGATATAAGAAATATCGAAAATAACAGAAGTACTCACGCGATAGTTGTTAAAGGTTTGGATAATCCCGGGCTTCTCGCGCTTGTTTCTGATGAAGTCGCGCGAATAATCGGAATGCGTCCGGGATCTGTTAGCAGAGTTAGAATGATTCAACCAACCGATCCAATGGCATATATGCGATTTATGGAAACTATGAACACAGGTGTACAGGAGTTTATTCCCGAAAACGGATTAACAGAAGAACAGCTTCTTGAAGAACTTTATCGTTATGATACATACAGACCGCCTGTTATAACCCAAAATACCAATTCAACAAATACGCCTGAACGAGGTTATGTAGCTGATGAACCTGAATGGGGTGGAAACGGCAGGTTAAATATTGTTGATGTACCTGTGTTTGATGTTGATCCTGTTCAATATGATGAAAAAACAGAACCTGTAACTACAGTTATAGTTGTACCAGAACCAGAGCCCGAACCTGTTTATATAACAGAATATATAGAAGAAGCTGAAGAACTTGAAGAAGAAATTATCGAAGTTGTTGAACTCATAGAAGAAGAGTTTGAAATTACTGATGAATATATCACAGAACATGAAGAAGAGGAACTAGAACCTGAAGAATACTTAGCGGAACATGAAGAAGAAGAAATGGAAGCTGAAGAATATATCGCTGAACTTGAGGAAGAAGAAGAGGAAGAAGGAACTGAAATTGTAGAACTTATAGAAGAGGAAGAATTTGAAATAACTGAAATCGCGGAAAGCGAAGAAGTGGAAGAAGAATATATTGAAATCGCGGAAGAAACAGAAGAAACAATTGAAGAAGAAATCGAAGAACAGGTAGTTGTAGTCCAGCAGCCATTAGTACCTGTAGAAGCGGAAGAAAGAGTTGTGGATGTTAATTTTGATATACCTCATTATGATTTTATTTCAGGTATAGATTCAACAGCGGAAGAAAGCGCTTCGCCGCCTGTTTCGGTTACAACAGAACAAACTTTGTCTTTACGCACAATAACTCAACTAATAAAAGGGCAATATTATGTTCAATTAGCCGCGCTTAACTATGAACAAGTAGAAGTCTCTTTATCAGAAATAAACAGAAGATTTACAGATTTCTTAAAATATAATCCGGCGATTTTTAGAGATAATGATAATTTATATAAAATTGTTATTGGACCTTTAAATCAGGGTGAAAGCGCAGCTGTTTTACAGCGATTCAGAAGTATTGGTTACAGCGACGCGTTTGTAAGACATGTTAGATAAGGTACAAGCATGTTAAATAGAATATATACTTTCTGGATAAATCATAACGCTACAATTTTTGAAAACGGCGGAAAAATCTTAGGCTCAATAATAATTCTCTTAATTGGTTTATTAATTTCCAAAGGTTTAAAAAAACTTGTAAAAAAAGCAACCTATGGTAAATTGAATATGGATCATACTATCAGTTCAATTTTAAAACATACCATTGGTTATGGTATATTTATTATATGTACAATAATGATATTGAACATATTTGGTTTTAATACATCAAGTTTATTGGCACTGCTTGGAGCTGCCGGTATCGCGGTAGGTCTCGCGTTAAAAGATACGCTTGGAAACATAGCGGCTGGCATCAGCCTTCTATTTTTAGGCAGTTACAAAATTGGCGAATTTATTGAGTTTGGATCATTTAACGGAACTGTAAAAGAAATAAACCTTTTTAACACAATTTTGGAAACACCTGATGGTATTTATATATCCGCTCCTAATTCAAGTATTTGGGGAAGCCCTGTAAGAAACTTTTCACGTAATGGAAAAAGGCGAATGGAACTGCCGCTTCGTTTATCATACTCTGATTCTATAGAAACCGCGTTTTTAGTTTTAAATAAAATAGTCGAGGACGAACAAAGAATACTAAAAGATCCAGCTCATCAAATTATAGTACAATCGATTCAGGACAGCCATGTAAATATTATTGTTAGAGCCTGGGCTTTAAACCAGGATTTTTGGGATGTCTATTGGTTCCAAATGCGCAATATAAAACAAAAAATC
>WQXE01000093.1 GCA_009784995.1 Treponema sp.
GGTGATGAATCTCAGGTTTTATCTTTGCTTAGAAGCAATCAAATACAGGCTGCTGTTTTTTCCAGCATGGGATTATATTCGATTACACCGGAATTAATGGTAATAAGTTATCCTTTTCTTATAAGGAATGAAGCTGAACTGGATGAAGTGCTTCGCAGGGTGAGACCCGAACTTGATTCCAGAATGCAGCAAAACGGTTTTGTTACAATGGCATGGGCAAAGGCAGGATGGATAAAAGTTTTTACAAGAACACCTATTACAACTCCGGATGATTTACGAAGATTAAAATTGGCGACAGGAACAGATGATCAAACAATGATTCAGGCGTTCAGGCTTTTAGGGTATCAGATGGTTCCCGCTAACATTACAGAATTATTATTTTCGCTTCAGAGCGGCAGGGTAGACGCGATATATAATAGCCCAATTTTCGCCGCGGGAAACCAGTTGTTTGGAGTTGCAGGTAATATGTCTAACATCAATGTAGCTCCTTTTATGGGTGGTATATTAATGAACGATATCACATGGAGTAGAATTCCTGAAAGATATAAAACTCCTTTATTGGAAGCTAGTAAACGTATGGAAGCCGAAATAGAAAGATCAATTGCCAATCTGGAAGAAGAAGCGATTAATACTATGTTAAGGCATGGTCTTAGAATAAATAATTTATCTCCCGCGCAAATGCAAGTTTGGTTTGACGATACCGGAAGATATGAAAGCAGACTTACAACAGGTCCAAATCCGACATTTAACAGAGATTTTTATAACAGAATAAATAATATTTTAATTGATTACAGAAGAAGGAGTCAATAAAAAGTGGAATCTACAGCCGCGCGACAGACAGATGGTAATCGATTAAATTGTTGTTTTGGTAAAATAAAACCACGTCTTTATTTTATCGAAGATGTTTTTTGTATAACTTCTCTTGTTTTGCTGGCTGTTTTACCTTTATTGGAATTGCTTGTTCACTTTTTATTTAAAACCGGCATACCGGCATCTTCGGGATTTATTGTACACTTTTTGTTGTTCTCGGCTTTAATTGGAGGGATGATCTGCACAAGGAATGAATCGCATCTCGCGATTTCGCTTATGCAATATGTACCCGAAGGTTTAATAAGAAACAGAATAAAAATATCTACTAATTTAATTTCCGCTTTTATTTCCATTATAATTGCCTGGAGTTCCATTTCTTTTATTAAAATGGGACTGGACGAAAGTATGATAGGTTTTATTCCAAGGCGCGTTTTAGCTTCGATTATTCCTTTCGCTTTTACAATTATCGCTATACGTTTTGCCCGAAGAACAAATCTAACCGGCTGGAAAATTATTATACCTGTATGCGTTATTTTATTGGCTACAATAGTTTCGTTTCCGGTTATCGCGAAAGTTATTTGGGGTTTTGAAAAACCGGAAATGATCGAAGATATATGTTTTATCTTTGCCGACATTGCTCCTTATGTAAAGCTGCCGGTGGTTATTTTTCTTATAATTGCCGCGCTTGCCGGAACTCCTCTTTTTGTAATTTTAGCGGGTCTTTCTCTTATGTTATTGCAAGCCTCTGACCCCTGGCTTGCTGTTGACGGAGTAATGGATACTGTCGCCAATAAGATTTACTTTGGGTTAATAAATCAAAATATAATCGCGATTCCGCTTTTTGCTATTGTAGGTTTTTTCCTTTCCGAAAGCAAAGCCGGAGAAAGGCTTGTAAATACATTTAGATCATTTTTTGGCTGGATTCCCGGCGGAATAATTATTGTTTCTGTTATTATTTGCGCGTTTTTTACATCGTTTACAGGAGCTTCGGGCATTACGATTCTAGCGCTTGGCGGCATTCTTTACGCGATACTAAGCGAACATTTAAAGTATCCGCAAAAATTTTCTATAGGACTTTTAACTTCTGTAGGCAGTATCGGTTTACTTTTTCCGCCCAGCCTTCCTTTGATACTTGTTGGAACGGTTTTGTTAGTTGATATTCGCCATTTATTTTTGGGCGGAATTATACCGGGTATTATTCTTGTTATAGCGATGATAATTTTTGGTATTATTATTTCTTTTAAAATTAAAATCCCGGTAGAAAAATTTGAATTAAAAAAAGCATTGACTTCTTTAAAGGGATCAAGTCTTGAAATTTTACTTCCAATATTTTTAATTACCGCGTATTTTGGCGGATTTTTGAATTTGACGCAGCTTGGGGCGGTTGCCGTATTATATATTTTTATTGTAGAAGTTATAATTCACCGCGATATTAAAATTACAGAAATTAAAAAAATATTTGATAAAGCGATTCCAATTATCGGAGGCGTATTATCGATTCTCGCGGCGGCAAGCGCGTTTTCTTATTACATTGTTGATACACAAGCTCCCGCGAATGTAGCTTCCTGGATGCAAAGCGCGATTTCATCAAAGTTAATATTCCTTTTATTATTAAACGTAGCTTTGCTTGTTATCGGATTATTCCTGGATATGTTCTCCGCGATTTTAATCGTTCTACCTTTAATTATTCCTTTGGGTGAAATTTACGGAATAGACCCTGTTCATTTGGGAATTATTTTTCTTGTCAATTTAGAAGTGGGATACATAACACCTCCTGTAGGGCTTAATCTTTTCCTCGCTTCATACCGTTTCCAAAAACCGTTTGTGGAAATTTGCAAGTTTGTTTTCCCGTTCATGCTTGTAAGGCTGGTGGTTGTACTTTTAGTTACATACTTACCGTGGCTTAGCACATGGCTTGTTAGTTTGTTTGGATAAAATTAAGGTTTAATAACACGAGGCAGCCAGCAGAGTTTCCCGATTTTATATTTAAAACTGTCTTGAATTGGCTGCCAAGACATGTTGGCAATAGCCGCGGCACGGAAGGATAATTCATTATATTGGAAATGAGCATCACGCAGAGACGCGAAGGCGCAAAGTTGTTGTTCATTAGTTTTTGGAACCAAGAAATATCCGATTACTGACGGAATTATTTGATTGTTTATTTTGAAAATTTCTGAAAGATCTAAATCTAGTTTTAGACCGAAAAGTGTCATGTCTTCATTGCCTGTTGGGATTGTTACTGTTGATGTTTCTTTTGAGGTTATTTTACTTGTTCCAATATTGAATCTTATATTATGAGCAATTTGTTTTAATTCATCGGGTTTTAACGGCTTTGGAAGAACCGCGAGCGGCGTTACAAGAGGAAAGGGGTATACTCCTGTAATTCCCGTATTTAACAATAAATCACTGTATTTTCTTATTTCCAGCCGCGTATCCTGATGCGGTACAAGAACAAGAAATGTTTTTTTTTCTCTTTTTTTTGTTTCCATAATTTATTATCTCATGATAAAATAATTATAGAGGGAATAACCATGAAATATAAGACTAAAATGCTTGTTGAGCGATTTACAGAAATCCTTTCAAATTGGGAAGGCGTTGAATGTATTACTTTGAATGAAGCGGCGCTTTCGGATACTCTGGATCCGTATTTCGCTCTTATTTTGGATGTTTTTTGCTGCGCTCAAATCCCGGTACCGGATGAAAGGTGCCGTCTTTATGGTGATGATGTCGCGGCTTTTGAAAGCTCAACCCAGGGCGAAAAAGACCGCTTCCTGATTGGTGATATTCCGGTTCGCCTTGAATTTAAAAAGACCGATAAAATCAACGAACTTATTGACATCGCCTGTTCCAACCACGAATCATTATGGTTTATTAAAGATTCAGGGACTTATGGTTTTTACAGACTCGCGAATTGTGATATTATCTTTTCGCGTTCCAATTGGATTAATGATGTAAGAAAACGCCTCAAAAATATCGGCGATCAATTTTGGACGCAAATGCGCGGAAATGTGCAGTCAAAAATGGAACATTTCCTTTCCGATTTAGGCGCCGCTTGTTTCCAGAATGATAAGTTTCATTATCTTATCGCGTCTGCCGGATTTATAAAGACAGCCTGTCTTACTCTTTTCTGTATAAATAAACGTTTTGAACCGTCACACCGCGCGTATTTTAAACAGGTGTGTGAACTTCCGGTACTGCCAGAATCATTTGTCGCCGAGTTTAGAACCTTTCTTGAAGATAATACAAATACAGATTTGGACTCGCGTTTTTATCTGGCAAAATTAATAGCGCAAAAAATAGTGATGCTTTAAAAACTTTAAAGGTAATTGCGAAGCTAAATGAGTTTCACGCGTGTTCGTTATATATACAGTTATCTTTTTTTTTAGTAAAATGTATTTATGAAGATCATCACCTTTGGCGACGAAAAACTTCGTTTAAAAGCGGAAAAAATAGATACAATCGACGAAGAAATTATCGCTGTCGCTAAGGAAATGCTGGAATTAATAAAACGCGATAAAGGTGTAGGTGTAGCGGGACCTCAAGTTGGTTTTATGAAACGCATTTTTGTTATTCATATCGAAGGTGATGAAAAACGCGTATTTATAAACCCGTCATTATTGGAAACATCTGTAGAAACTACTAAATACGAAGAAGGATGTCTTTCTGTTCCAGGGATTTACGTGAATGTTGTTCGTTCTGAATCAATAAAAATACAGGCGTGGAATATTAAGGGACGTCCCTTTACTCTGGAAGCTTCAGGGCTTCTTGCCAGAGTCATTCAGCATGAATATGACCATTTGGAAGGTGTTTTATTTCTGGATCATTTAAATGATAAAAAACGCGAAAAATTAATCGAAAAATTTGAAAAAGCGCAAAAAAAATGAAAGTACTATTCGCTGGAAGTCCCGCTATCGCTGTTCCGTCTCTGGAAACAATTTTTAAAACAGGCGGAATTGAATTAATTGGTGTACTTACAAATCCTGACACTCCAAAAGGCAGACACGGTACACCAGTGCCAACAGAAGTTGGTGAAGCCGCGCGAAAGCTGGGTTTATCTTCTATTTTAAAACCGTTAAAACTTGACGCCGCCGCGAGAGAGCAGGTTAGCGCATTAAAACCCGACCTTCTTATTTCTTTCGCGTACGGGCGAATTTTTGGTCCTAAATTTTTAGATTTATTTCCACTTGGCGGAATAAATATTCATCCTAGCTTATTGCCCAAATACAGAGGACCTTCTCCAATACAAGCCGCGATTTTAAACCGCGAAAGTGAAACCGGAATTTCAATTCAAACGCTGGCGCGTGAAATGGACTGCGGAGACATTTTGGCTGTAGAAAAGTTTCAACTAACGGGAAGAGAAACGGCTGCCTCGCTTGGCGAAACTGTATCTGAAAAAGCCGCTCGAATGCTTGAAAATGTACTTTTAAAAATCGTGCGGAATCAAAATACCTGCCGGCTGCCGGAAGGAAATCCGCAAAATCACGATTTAGCTACTTATTGTTCATTAATTTCCAAAGACGAAGGTATTATAGACTGGACTCAAAACGCTCAAAAAATAGAAGCGAAAATACGCGCTTTTGAACCGTGGCCGCTTTGCAGGACTATTCATAACGGGCGCGAATTATTTATACTGGAAGCTGAAGTTTATAATGATGATTTTGTATCAAAGGGGACACCAGGGACAGTTCTGGATAACCCAAACGGCCATAAAAATGGTATACTGATACAAACTGGCGATGGTATTCTTTCTGTTATAAAATTGCAATATCAGGGAAAAAAAGCGCTTTTTTGGCGGGATTTTTAACGGGGCGCGTAATTTTTACGGCTCACAACTATCATAACGAGGCGGATATGGGGTTTGATTTAAGTTCTATAGAAGATTATGTAGCGAATCATTTAAGATTATTCATTTTATCGGTTGCCGGCTTGGTGGTTTTTGTCGGTATCATTGCCGTTTCTGTGTTTTTTATCGCCGTAAGGGGCGCGGAACAGACTATGGTTCCCGATGTTACAGGTAAGGAATTAACCGAAGCGCTTCTTGAACTTCAGGTAAAAGAATTATATCCGCGTCTTCAGCTTCGTTATACGGAAACTTCAAGAGATAGGGGTTATATTCTGGAACAGGAACCCCGTCCCGGAACAATAGTAAAAGCGGGCAGGCGTATCCGCCTTGTTGTAAGTCAGGGTGTTGTTGTTAACAGAGTTGAAAATTTTGTCAATCGCAATATTGATGAAGTACGTTTGGATTTAATGGCGCTTCAAACAACAGCCGGTGGTATTCCTTTATTAACAATTAGAGAACCTATAATGTATGAATATTCATCCGAAAGACCCGGAACTATTCTTGTGCAAAAACCGATACCCGGAACTGATATTTCTGGACCATTATCTTTGGAATTTGTTGTAAGCAGGGGACGTGATAATCAGACTGTAACAGTTCCTCAATTAACAGGTTTATCAATTTCCGCCGCGCTTGAATTAATTTCCACAAGCGGAATAAATTTCCGGTTTACAACAAGAGAAAGAAGCGGAAGCGAAAGCGGTGAAACTGTAGTAACACAGGATCACGCTGCAAGTACATCAATCCCGTTAAATACTGTTGTAAATCTTATCGCTGTAACACCGCAAAATATAGCGGATAATGAAATTTTTGGTTTATTCCGTTATACGATACCCGCGAACCCGTATCCTCTTACAGTCAGACTGGAAGCCCTGCTTCCTTCCGGCGAACGTCAGCGGTTAATTACTGTTAACTACATGGGCGGCGAATTTACAGTTCCATACAAACTGCCAAGAGAAACAGTTCTTATTTTATCAATGTTAAATAGAGAGCTTTACAGGGAAACTGTTAATTAATTGGAAGGTTCATATTAGTTATTAATTCATAAAAAAGATAAAAAAAATCACTTTTTTTTCTATTTTCGGTCATGCAAAATGGCACTTTTGACCCATATAAGAGGTAAATCTGCTTGTGCGGATTAATCCTTTTTTTTTGGGTAAGGAGCTACTCATGACAAAACTTGAATATACCTTTAAGACAGACATTCTTTTTAAAATGATGTTCGTAAAAAACCCTAATTTACTAAAACATCTTGTTTGTGAATTATTGGGAATCAAAATTGAAAGTATCGGAAAATTCGTTATTACCAATCCCGATATGCCGCCGGAAAACCTCGGAGATAAGTTTTGTAAACTGGATATTCTTATGGACATTAACGGACAGCGGGTCAATCTGGAAATCCAGGTCAGAAATAAAGGTAACTTTCCTGA
>WQXE01000094.1 GCA_009784995.1 Treponema sp.
AAAGAATTTCACGATCAATTCGGAAGATTGACAGGTTTTACTTATGTACCTGCACAGAACTATCAGGATCGCCAGACAATCAGTAATTTTGAACTTATTTCTTTAATTCTTAACAACAGAATTGCAGAGTTGGAAAGAAGAAATAATTTTGCAGAAGCTGTCCCCCTTGCAGTAGATCGCGCCGTATTATTGTTAGGTGATTTATCTGTTGTCTCTTCTGCTTCCAATACATCAGGATTAATTTTTTCGGATCCTCAAAAAGACCTTACAGACAGATTATTAAATTACGGAGCATCTTTATTAAGATCCAACCGTGAAGAAGACGGAATAAGGTGGGCTGTTACAGTATCTTCCATGTACTCTGGAATTGAATACTGGCAGGATTATTTATTGGCTGCGATTAATAACAGGATAACACGATTTATAAGAGATAGAAGAATAACAGACGCAAGAAATTTTCTGGAAGATAATAAAAGATTATTAACAGATGCCAATTACTCGCATTTAGACACTATAATTCAAAACAACCTGGCAATTGATTATCATAACCGCTTCGCATCCGAATGGAACAGAAGAAATTACACCGAAGCGGAACGGATTCTAAACGAAGGACTTGTTATATTCCCCGACAACCGCCAGTTGTTAAGTGACCTTGAAATTGTAAACAGACACCGCAATAACAGATAAAATTATTTACAAAAGACCTCACGCAGAGACGCAGAGACGCAAAGGTAATTTTTTTAGAGAAGACCTCACACGGAGGCACAAAGGCAAAAAGAACTTATTCTTAATCTCCGTGTTCTTCGTGAACTCCGTGTCTCCGTGAGATGAATTTTAGAATTAATTTACTTTGCGTAGTAGTTTATTAAACAGCCGTCTATTAGTATTTGCCGCTCGGCGTCGGTAAGTATACCTAATGACGCTGTAAGTTCTTTTACTGTGTCACCTAACACAAAACCTGTAATTGTTTCTCTTTTTTCCTGAATCGCGGTTTTAATACCGGGAAAGAAAATAAAACTGTCAAGATTAAACGCGCTTTCATCGGTAATAATAAACGGCAGTATTCCCCAGTTAATTAGATTAGACCTATACCGCTTTGTAGCGTATTCCAGCGCGAGGTTAGCGCTCGCTCCCAGTACCCGCTGGCACGAAGCCGCCTGTTCTCTCGCGGAACCGTCACCGGGTTTACGAGCGAAAATAACGCTGCCTATTCCAAAATCATTTTTTGTAAATCCTGAACAACCGTTCACTTTTTTTACATTTTCGATAATTTTATTCAATTGATCATCGTTCATAACCAGCGCATCTTTCGCGCGCTTTACATAACCGGGATCTTTTCGGCTTAAAGTAAATTCCGCGAGTTTTAACGGATTTGAACGGTAAGATGAAGTTTCTCCGGATGGAATAAGTTCATCGGTAGTTGTAACAGGGTCTGTAATAAAACTTACAACTTTTAATAAAAGGTTTTCCGGAAGAGCGGGCATTTTAGGCCAGTCTTTTATATTGGGACCAAAGACAAGTTCAGTTTCATTTTGCGGTTTTCCTGTTCCGTTATAAACACGTTTGTCATATATTGATTTGTCAAAGAAAAATTTGTACTTGCCGTATTTTACATTTAATTCTGTAGCGGCGGTAATTTTTCCGCCGTTTATCGCTGTTGCGGCGATAGAGCGCGCATCCATCAAAGCCACAGATGAAATTTGCCCGTCATTAGGTTTGGAGCCTTCGCGGTTCATAAAGTTGCGTGTAACGTGGCGTACAGAAAGTTCGTTATTCGCTGGTGTATCTCCCGCGCCAAAACAGGGACCGCAAAAAGCCTCACGCACAAGAACGCCCGCTTTCATAAAAGTTTGTGCGGCGCCGTTTTTTACAAGTTCCAAAAATGTGGGTTGGCTTTCCGGGTACACACTCATTGTAAAATTTCCGCTGCCAATAGAAGCGCCTTTCATTATATCCGCGGCAGCCATAATATTTTCGAAAATGCCGCCTGAACAACCGGCGATAATCGCCTGCTCTGCCCACACTCCGCCGTTTCGATATTTGATGCCAAGATTAAGATTTAATCCCGTACCTTTGTTTTCTTCTTCTGTTTTCGCTAAAATATCTTTCGCGTTTTTTTGTAACTCGTTAATTGTATAAACATTACTTGGATGGAATGGCAGAGCAATACACGGCTGTATTTTGGATAAATCAATTTTAATAAACCCGTCGTAATACGCGGCATTCGCGGGTTTTAATTCTTTGTAATCCTCTGCTCTACCTCGTTCTTTTAAATAATTTTTTACTAGAACATCAGTCTGCCAAATCGAAGACCAGCAGGCGGTTTCGGTTGTCATAACATCGATGCCATTTCGAAAATCGATCGATAACTTCGCTATACCGGGACCGACAAACTCCATCACTTTATTTTTTACATAACCGTTATTAAAAGTAGCGCCGATTATCGCGAGAGCGACATCCTGAGGTCCAACTCCTTTAGCCAGTTCACCATCAAGATAAATTCCAACAATAGGGGGAGCCGGCATATCATAAGTTTTACCGACTAATTGCTTGGCAAGTTCTCCGCCGCCTTCACCAACCGCCATTGTACCCAACGCGCCGTAACGAGTGTGGCTGTCAGAACCTAAAATCATTTTTCCGCAGCCTGCCATCATTTCACGGTTATAACTGTGAATAACAGCCAAATGCGGCGGCACATATACACCGCCGTATTTTTTGGCGGCGCTAAGAGCGAAAACATGATCATCCTGATTGATCGTACCGCCAACCGCGCAAAGACTGTTATGGCAATTTGTTAATACATACGGCATTGGAAATTTATCCATACCGCTTGCCCGCGCTGTTTGAATTATTCCAACATAGGTTATATCGTGTGAAGTAAGTGAATCAAACCTAAGGGTGAGGTTTCGCGAGTCGCTATTTTTATTATGAGCCGCAAGAATGCCATGTGAAATAGTCCCTTCTTTACCTGTTTCTTTAGACACAGAAATACCGTATTTAGATAATTTCGCCGCGGCGTCAGTATCATCGTTAATTATTTCCTTACCGTTTATAAAATAGGCGCCATTGTTAAATAGTTCAATCATATTACCTTCCTTGTTGATTACTGCTTGAGATTCTAACATTTTGCTGTTATAATTTCTATAATCCAAAAATGAAAGAAAATGCAAATATAAACGAATTAGACCTTCATTGGACGGAAGAAGATCCGGAGTTTGGAATCGCGTCCGAAGGGGTATACTGTAATAATTTAAATGAAATCATTGAACATATTTCAAAAGTTAAAGATACAGTAAAAAAAATAAACCTTGATAATCAGCAATCCTTAACCGAAATACCCGCTGTTTTAAACGAATGTATTCATCTTGAGGAATTAAATATTTCGCATACCAATATCACCGAAATACCCAACTTTTTATTTGCCTTGCCGGCTTTACGCTCTCTTTCCTGCTGCTGCAGTAAACTTTCTAGTTTTCCCAGAGGTATTTCCAAAGCAGAAAAACTGGAATTTCTTCATATTAGAATAAATAAAAATTGGGTATTAAATGATGAAATAACTTTATTAAAAAATTTAAAAACTCTTTTTATTGATCAATACTCAAACGCTCCTCTTCCGCAGAAATTGGGAACTTTAACCAATTTGGAAAAGCTGTCAATATTTATTAAACACGATGAAGGAAACGTTCCGCTTCTGCCTGAATCATTTATTAATCATCCCTCTTTAAAAAAATTAATTATTAACGACCCGTTTTACAAACAACGAAAAACCTTTGATCTTGAACATGCCGCGAAAATACTTTCATCCTGCGTTAAACTTGAATCATTAAGACTTTCGGGTTTTTCTACAGGAAAGGGATGCGAATGTCTTTCTTTACTTACAGGTTTAAAGGAATTAAACCTGCGGCATTTACTAACAGAGGGAAATATTTTTAATTATATAACTTCTCTACACAACCTTGAAAAACTGGAAATACTAGGCAGTGATTTTAAAATAACAGAATTACCTGATATATTTGAAAATCTTAGGGAACTTCGTTCATTTTCTTTCGCTGGAAACTTTGTTATAAATCTACCACCTTCGATTTATAATCTTGAAAAACTTTCAACTCTGGAAATAGGCAGTGCCGGAATAACAGAGTTAAACGAAAAGATCAGCAATTTGAATAATCTGGAAAGCATACAAATATACGATAATATGCTGGAATTTTTGCCTGACACCATTTTTTCTCTGCCTCGCCTGACCATACTTAATATCGAAGAAAATATGTTCAAAAAAGAAGAAATAAATAATATTAGAAATAAAATTAACGCCAAAAACAAAAGCGGTAAAAAAATTGAACTTATGGATGAAAGACAAGGTCACAGGAAAATGGAAAAAAAACTGCGTACCTTAAAAAATATCAATACAATGGATACTATCACATACTTTAAACACTGCCTTGACGCGGTAAATGAAAATACTAATTTGATGAAATATATAAACAAAGAAAAATTAAAAGGTACTCGTTATTACGCTGAACTATGTTTAGCGGCAGTTAAAAAAACATGTTTCGCGTTAAAGAACATCGATTGTCTTGCCATAAGTAAATCTCATTATTTTTTTATATGTATGGAAGCGGCAAGAAGTCCTGATTTTGGACATAATTTTAAACTAGTTGATGAAACCCTGTTATCAGACGATGAATACATTCAAATTTGTGTGGAAGGCGCGTTACATAATCATCATCAGGATTATCTAAACAATATTAACAACGACACTTTTTTAAAACGCTTCGACAGAAAGACATACGAAAATATCTGCTGGGTCGCGGTTTTGCGCTACCCTCCCACAATAACGAAAATGATCGAACCTACGGAAGAATTATTGCAAATCGCAAAAAAAAGATGTCATAAGTGATGTTATTTCTATAAACTATTGTGATTTTACCGTAAAATCAGTTACAATTCCTATATGCTGCTAATTATTCAAATATTAATTGTTGCATCCCTTGCCCTTTCAATCTATATGATCGTAGTTACCCTGGAACGCTGCAGAAGCGATAAACGTTTTACGTTTGTATATTGTATTGTAACAATTATATTTTATACATTGGGTTATTTAATAGAAATAAGCTGCGGTAGTTCAGAAGGAGGAATTATAGCGATAAAGATAATGTACGCGGGAGGCAGTTTTATGTCTCCGTTGTTTTTCTTCTTTGTTGCCGATTATTGCGAAATTCGAGTTCCCAAAAAGTATTACCAAATCCCGATGTTAATTGTTCCTGTTTTTATTTTTTGCCTTGTCTTGACCTTTGAGCATCATCAATTATTTTATTCCAGTTACGCTTATGATTACGAAAGCCCGATTCAAAGCATGACTATCGAGCCCGGTCCTCTTTATTTAATTGGAACTTTTTATCCGCTTTTTTGCATAGTTTTTTCCTGTATTGTCCTGATTCGCAGTATTATAAAACAAAGCCGGGGACGGCGTTTCGGACTCATACTTCTTCTTGGAAGCGCTCTGGCTCCGTTAATTGCCAATTTTGCCTATGTTGTACTTATGTATAATTTCAGCACATACTTTGCAGGTATAAACTTTACAGCTTTTGTAATGATCCTTACCAACTTTGTTTTTTATTACAATGTTGTAAGAAACGATATGTTTGACCTTGCGCCTAAAGCTCATGCTATCACTCTTGATCTGATTCGTGACGCATTCGTAGTTCTGGATTACGGCATGGCTTATACGGGAGCAAATAAAAAAGCGCATGAATTGTTTCCCGGTTTAAACGAATATCAAAAAGGCGCTTCCATTTTTGCATTAAAAAACTGGCCGCAAGAAATTTCAAACGAACTTGAAAATGCAAATATCAATTCGGATATCCAAAGGGAGCTGGAGTTTACCCTGCCGCAAAAACCCGGAAAAATTTATTCAAGCTGGCAAAACAGAATTACATCCGATGCCGGAGTTACTCAAGGCTGGATCATTTTAATTCAGGATATAACCGAAACAAAAACATTAATCCATAATATAGAAGAAGCGCATCAAAAACTTCAGTATTTTAATGAAAATCTGCGCCGCGCTTTTTCAACTTATCTGTCCGAAGAAGTTGTCGAAGAAATTGTAAGCGATCCTACCAAGCTGCAGCTTGGCGGAATAAACCGTCACATGACAGCATTGTTTACTGATATAAGAAAGTTCGCAAGTATTTCCGAAGCATTAAATCCAAAACAACTTGTTGATCTGCTTAATTATTATCTTTCTACAATGAGCGATATAATACTTGATCAAAAAGGAACGATAGATAAGTATCAGGGTGATGCAATAATTTCTTTCTTCGGCGCTCCTTTGGAATTGGAAGATCACGCGCTTAGAGCCTGTTATGCAGCAGTTTTGATGAAACGGATCGAAATAAAAGTAAATAAAGATATTCACGAAAAGAATATCAGCCCTACTCCAATTTATACAAGAATCGGAATTAACACAGGCGAAATGATTGTAGGAAACATGGGCACGCAAAAAAAGATGAATTATACAATTATAAGTAATGCTGTTAATATTGCCGCTCGTCTTGAAGGCGTAAACAAACAATACGGAACGTGGATACTGGCATCAGAAGATACAATTAACGAAACAGGAGAAAACCTTCTTACACGGCGGCTCGATCAAATTAGAGTTGTAGGAGTTCAGGAACCTATACGCATTTACGAAATACTGGAAATTAATAAAGACGCGTCTGACGATTTAAGAAAACTAGCTCAAATTTTTAACGAGGCTTATAATCTTTTTGAATCACGAAAATGGAATGAAGCGGGAGTTGCTTTTAAAAATATACTAACATTGTTCCCGAATGACGGACCTTCCCGTGTATATTTAAAACGCTGTATAAAGTACAAAGACACTCCCCCTGCCGCTGATTGGGACGGTGTTTTTAACCTTACAGAAAAGTAAAAAAGTCAGTACACCTGCAAGAAACTGCCGCTTTACCCCCTGTTGAATAACA
>WQXE01000095.1 GCA_009784995.1 Treponema sp.
AAAAAGGTGTCAGGCACCTTTTTGTATTTACATTCTTATTATTGTTATCTCATTCTGTTCATTCGCGGGAGTTTAACTGGCTAGACGGCTTTTTTATTACGGCGTCCGGGCAGTACTATATTATCCCCGATATAGCCGGAGTTAGCGCGATGGATCTGGCTTCCAAATACGGAAGCTCCGCGGCATTAGAACCTTCTATTGGTTTTAGAGCGGGTCTTGGTTATGAGTATAAAAATATAAGCCTCGCGGTAGAAGCCGGGTATAGTCACATAACAGGAAACAATCCGCTTGTTTTGGAAATAGCTATGATACCTGTAATGTTAAAATTAGGGTATTCTTTCTTTCCGTTAGAGTTTATAGGACTTAGACAATTATCACTTATGCCTACATTTGGTGTGGGATTTATTTTCGCGGACGCGGAGCATCACAAAGATATAATCGATATGTTACTTGGAAACCTTACCAATTCCAAAGACACTAACTTTTTTTTACAACCGGGAGTAAGAATTGGCTGGGATATACTGCCTTCCAGGAATAGATTGATAGAAGTATTCGCCGGGTTTTCTGTTGATATGAATATCGAAAACGATGGAATTATCCCTCTTCCGCAAATTGAGCTTGGATTAATTTTTAGACCCTTTGGAAGATGGAAACCTGCCGCCGCTCCGATAAGCGAAACACGGGAAATAATTCCCAATATTCAGGAAAGTTTTATCGCTGTAGAAGAAAAAGAACCTATTATAGAATTAGAAATAGAAGATTTTATTATAGACGAGATTGTTGAAATAGACGATATAGAAGAAATTATCGAAGAACAACCGGAAATAGAACTGATACATTCACGCGCGGTTTTCCATGTGTTATTTGGACCGGATCAAACCATTCCCACTCTTGAAGGACTCGCTACTCTTGATACGGCTGGAACCGCCCTTGAAGAATTTGTAAATTACACAATTACTTTAAGAGGTTTCGCGGCTCCGTTTGTTTCTACAGCGGGACAAATGGAAATAAGCAGACAAAGAACTCTTTACTGCGCGGATTATTTATCACTGGTTTTTAATATCCCAAAAGAAAATATAATAACACAATGGCTGGGAGCCTCATCACTACCCGAAGATACGCGGACCGGTAATCACGTTAGAAGAAGAAGTGTGGAAATAATAATAGAAGGACAGGTAAAACCATGAAAAAGACAATTTTAACAATTATATTAATTACAAGTATATTACTAACAGGATGTAACAACTTTTTTCATGATCTAATTCCCTACGACGGCGATAAAATAATTAGTTTTTCAATATCTGGACAAGTTGATATTGAAATGTCAGATAACAGTATAGTAATTTCTGTTCCTCCCGGCACGCCTTTTAACAGTGTAATACCGGCGATAACAGTATCCCCCGGCGCTACAATACTTCCAATTACAAAAGACTATGTAGCGAGAGCGTTTGACGACGAACGCACCTTTGGCGCCGCGATGGAAATATACACAAGCGGAGAGATGACAGACACAGTAATAGAAATGATAAAGGCTAACAGAACTTTTAACCGTCCTTTGATTGATATACCGATAGATTTTAGATTTCCTGTGGATTTCCTTGTAATATCTGGAATGGGAAATGTTCGCAGGTACACGGTAAGAGTAATAGAAGATACAGGCGAAGGTAAATTTTTATCGTTCAGGTTTGATAAATTTTTTAATAGCGACCTTGTAAGTAATACGACAGGATCAATAGATTTACCTAATAAAGAAATAACCATTAATGTTTCATACCCTGTAGAAAATATCGCTTCTTATAAATTATTTCCAACTTTTGAAACAAATAACGCTCGTGTTTACCTTAACGGAAATGAAGTAACTAGTATAACAACAATTTTGGATTTTTTAAAACCGCCAACTTCAGGTGATTTAACAAACCCTGTTTATGGAACACAAGAAAAAACTTTAACTCTTAGGCGTAATAATTATCCCGATTCCATATGGACATTAAAAGTAAACTTTAGCGAAGATCCTGACACAAGCAGGGCTATTACGGACTTTAGATTTACAAGAGCCAGAAATTCACTTATAAACGCCGATTACATGGCTGAAATTACAAACAGCGGAGATACAGGAACCATAAATGTTACCGTATATTATTCAGGCGAAAAACCAGAGGAACTGCGAGCCGAATTTATCTCTCCCGCGCAGACACCACCCGGTACAATAATAGTGAATGGCGGTAATCAAATAAGCGGAATAACGTATCAGGATTTTTCAGCGCCGCTATTATATGTTGTAACATCAAGATATGGAAACTTAACAAGAACATATACAGTAACTGTAAATCTTGTTCCGGCTTCTGATCCGCTTCCTGTTATAAATTCTTTTTCTTTTAGTACAATACAGAATCCTTTACTTTCGGCTAACAGCATAGCGATGATCGATCATAACGCGAGATTAATTATAATCGAAGCAGTTTATGACGGAGCCTCTCCTCCTTTTTCTCTTAGTCCTGTATTTACGGCAACAGGAAATGTAAGCGTAAATAGTATTTCACAAACAAGCGGAACTAGTTCCCAAAATTTTTCCGGACCAATCGGATACACCGTAACAAACCCGTCAAACCCTACATTAAAAAGAGATTACAGGGTAGAAGTAACTTTTACAAAAAATCTTTCCGATACTGCCGAGATTACAACATTTACATTTTTCGCGGTAGATAACCCGGGTCTTTTAAACGATACAATAGCGACAATAAACCAGTTAACAGGCGAGATAACCGCTACATTGTTATTCGACACTCCCGGCGGCAGTCGCACTCTTGTTCCCAGATGGAGCGCGCAGGGTACTATCGATGTAAATGGCATAACGCAAATTTCGGGAACAGGCAGACAGTTTTACACACCAGTAACATACCGCGCGAGCGCGGCAAACGGTTTTAACAGAACCTATACTGTAAGAATAAAAGAGGTTAACAGCCGTATTTATGTACGTCAAAACGCTACAGGCAGGGGAGATGGCACAAATTGGCAGAACGCATACAGAAACATACCGCAAGCAATCGATGACGCGGTTCTTTTCCCTATTAATATTCTAAAAGAAATATGGATAGCGCAAGGTACATATACACCTTCGAATACTAACAATATAGACGACTATCTTTTAATTACAGCTAACACTTCCTACATTGGCGGATTCGCGGGAACGGAAAATTCAATTAGCGCGAGAACAAACATGAATAGCCGCAGAGCTATGATTACAGGGGATTTGGGCGGGGGAAGAGTTTCCAGAACAATTTTTTCCGCATATTATTTTGATAATTCTTCACCGTTTCAAGATAGGCATCATTTTTATCTTACAGAAATAAACGGAGACATATTATTTGAATATTTAGATTTTTCTGTAATTAATGATACTATTACTACTGGAGCAAACCATCGTGATAGAAGTGGAGCTATAGCGGCAAATCTAAGTAATGATAATACATTAAGTATTTTTAATTGTAGTTTCTATAATATTCAAAATAATGTCGCTATTAATTTATACAACAGAAATAACTCAAATCCATCCGACAGAAAAAGTTTTCATTTATTAATCGATAATATTGATATTAATGAATCCGGATGGATTGTTTTTAATGGAGGTAATAGTAATTCGTCTGTTACAATAAAAAACAGTAATTTTAAGAATATGCGGAATGGTATTGCAGCATCGTATCCAGGAAATGTAACGATCGAAAATGTAAAAATGGAAAATATGAGAACTGGGATTGCGATATATTATTTGGCAAATGGAGGAACATGCCGTATCTATAATTGCGAATTTAAAGATATGGGTGCTATTGGGATTTCAAGTTCTGGTTCAATAATTGTTAGTAGCTCATCAGTTGCTGATGTTGAGATTTCTAATATAACTATTGAAAATTCCAGAGCTCATAGTTCTGGAAGTATCAGACTAATTTGCAGAAACGCGACTATTTCCCATGTTAATATTAATAATTCAATCGCGGATGGTTTAGGCTCTTATACATCATCTCCAATTCAATATCAGACCGCTTTTGGCGGCGCAATTTCTCTGGAATGCGATAATGTAATTATTTCAGATACAGTTATTACTAACGCCAAAGCGTTTGGTCCGGAATTTTTAAGACCTGGTTCATCTACAACACAATCAACCGGTTTAGGCGGAGGTGTATACTGGGTATATACAAACAGTCTTACAGTAATTAATTCCCGTTTTGAAAACTGCACCGCGTACACGGCAGGCGGCGCGATTTTTCCATCACTTGGCAGTCCCGGGTTAACCGTAACAAACACGCAGTTTATCAATTGCAGCCCGCACCCGTAGGGGGTATTAATTTTCAAAAAAAGTATTGAACCGTAAGCCGGGTTCTGTGACCCAACCGTAAGCGATTGGGGTGCTGCCATCTGTCTAAAAACACTTTTACAAACGCTTTTTTGCAGTCTACCTGCGTTTAACCGGCGGGCAGCCGGCGAGCTGGGTTCTAATAAACCAAAGGTTTATAGACCGCTCTAACACTATTTGACTTTGCTCCTGATGAGGCTTGCCGTTCCGGAGCCATTACTGGCGCCGAGGTGGGCTCTTACCCCGCCATTTCACCCTTTTCCAGTCCAAAATTGAACTGGAAGTATACTTTCTGTTGCGCTATCTGTTTCAACCCACTCAATCGCGAGCGATTAAGTGAGCTGACCCCGGGAGTTACCCGGCATCATACCCTGCGGAGCCCGGACTTTCCTCCCTATAAAAGGCGGCAGCCTGGTTCAATACCAAGTTAATATAATGTCTTTTTTTAACTTTTTCAAGCAAAAAAAGACGATTTTTTATGAATAAATTCATCCCGATTGACACTATACCGATAATTAATATAGAATTCATCGTAATAATATAGAACAATGTTAAGTAATAAAACATGGTCCAATTATGGACGGCATATATATCATCTCAAAAAAATTCGTTCCATCGGGCTTGCGGTTTTAATTGTAATAATCGCGGGTGTGTCAATTTTGATTGTTTCACAGTTTAGAAACAGTTTAAAAAATGAAAGACGGGATATTTTACAAGTTTGGAACGAAGGAAATTATGAATTAGTATACGAAATGAGTAAAAACGCTCTTTTGGAAAATCCGTTGGATTACTTTTTGCTTACGATTCATGGTTTTTCTACATATCAGGTTGGCATTTCTCAAATAAATAATCAGAATATGCTTAAATTTATTAACGAATGTATTTTTTCTTTAAGAAAAGCGCTTCTTCATAAAGAATCCGCGAGAGACGGACGCGTTTATTATGTGCTTGGAAAAGCGTATGGAAATAAAGGCAATGAATACGCGGACCTTGCCGTTAAATATCTGGAGATCGCTAATAATCTTTCGTATAACGCCGCGGATATTTCTGAATATTTGGGACTGGCATACGCGGCATACGGCGATTTTAGAAAAAGCGTGGAAGCTCTTTCAAATTCTTTTGTTCCCGGTGTGCCGCCTTCCGATACGCTTTTATTGTCAATAGCGAGATCATACATGGCAATGGAAGAATACAATATGGCTTTTACTTATCTTCAGCATTGCGTTGATATTTCGCCGGATACAAAATCGGTTGATATTTCCCGTTTAATGTTAGCTGAAATATATATGATAAACGGCGATTTTGACAATGCCGAAGAACAATTTTTAAGTATAATTAATAATTCGGGCGAAAACGCGGAAGTTCGCTTTCAGTTAGGTGAACTTTATAATCTAAAAGGTGAAACAACAAGAGCAAGGTCCGAATGGCGTACAGCATACAGACTGGATCCGTCTCACGCGAGAGCAAGAGCGCGGCTTAATATATAAAAGGAGAAAGACATGTTTGGCAGCATTTCATCAGATTTTGGAATTGATTTAGGAACCTGTAATACGCTTATTTTTATAAAAGGCAAGGGAATTGTTTTAAATGAACCTTCTGTTGTCGCGGTTGAACGCGGAACAAAAAAAATTGTCGCGGTAGGCGCCGCCGCCAAACGAATGTTGTGGAAAACGCCTGAAAATATTATAGCGATAAGACCAATGCGAGACGGAGTTATAGCTGATATTGAATCAACAGAAAAGATGATACGCTGTTTTATTGACAGTGTTTTTCCGCGTTATCGTTTTATAAAACCCAGAATGGTAATAGGTGTTCCTTCGTGTATCACAGAAGTAGAAAGACGCGCTGTAGAAGAAGGTGCTTATAAATCAGGCGCTAGAGATGTTCGCGTAATCGAAGAAAGTCTTGCCGCCGCGATTGGCGCGGATATTCCGATTAGAGAACCTGCCGGGCATATGATATTGGACATCGGAGGAGGAACAACAGAAATTTCTGTTATTTCACTTGGCGGTATGGTCGTAACAAGCGCTATTCGCGTAGGCGGAGACGAGTTTGACGATTCAATTATCAAACATATTCGCAGTGTTCACAATCTGATAATCGGCGAATATATGGCGGAAAAATTAAAAATAGAAATCGGTAACGCCTCTCCGGATAAAATAATTGACAAAATGGAAGTAAAAGGAAATGACGCGATAACAGGACTTCCGCGCCGCCTGGAGATTGATTCCGTAGAAGTAAGAGAAGCTTTAAAAGATCCAATAACACAAATTATTGACGAAATAAAAACCGTACTTGGAAAAACTCCTCCGGAACTAGCGGCGGATATTGTAGACAGGGGAATTGTAATGACAGGCGGCGGTTCGCTTTTAAAAGGTTTGGATAAACTTATTCAAAAAGAAACAGGAGTACCGGCGATAATCGCTGAACAGCCGGAAATCTGTGTCGCGTTGGGAG
>WQXE01000096.1 GCA_009784995.1 Treponema sp.
ACAGGAACCAAACAGAGAAATTATTACAGGTCTTGGTCTTGAAAATAGAAGAGGCGCTCTCGCGGCTCAGGTGTTCCTTGGATCTCCTGCCGACAATGGCGGCATAAGACCCGGCGATTTTATCACTCATGTTAATAATAGAGAAGCCCGCGGCGTACAACAGCTACAAATGCTTGTCGGCGATTTAAGAGCAGGCGAAAACGCTACGTTTACAGTAATCAGAGACAGACAGCAAAGAGAGATTCGCGTGCGCATCGAAGCGCGCACGGATCAAGTCGCTTCAGATAACAGAAGATTGTGGCCCGGCGTTACGGTTGTACCGTTAAACGATCAAATCAGGCAAAGCCTTGAGCTTGACAATAGTGTACAAGGTTTATTGGCGGCACAAATAATTTCCGGAAGCCCTGCCGACATTGTCGGGTTAAGGCAAGGAGATAGAATTACTTCGATAAACGGACACGCTGTAAATGATATAGCCGCGTTTTACAGAGTGTTACGCGAAAGAACAAACGAAGAATTGTGGTTTGGAATTTTACGTAACGATACTTCATTGGAGTCGCTGCGGTTTAAAAGACAGTAAGTATTATAAATCAACGCGAAAGACAGGGCGTCTTGTTCGGCTTTGGTCGTATTTATAAATATCCATGTTAAAACGGCGCTCAGCTTCAAGGGTTGAAGGCGGTCCGTGTCCTGGCAGTACTGAATAATCACCCGGAAGCGATAAAAGACGGCTGCGAAGTTTATTCATTTGTGTGGCGGTACCATAGGCACTTGCGGTACTGCCAACTAAACCAGCCGTTAAAACATCGCCTGTAAAAAGTAAATTGTCGATTTTATAAACGACAGAGTCGGAAGAATGTCCCGGAATAGAAATTACCTCTATGGTAAATTCTCCAATTATTAATTTATCACCGTCTTTTACCATGGTTGTTTTATGATCCATAATTGATTGATTTACCGCGATAACTTCGGCATTATAAATTCTTTTTAAAGTGCGCAAACCCTGTACATGGCTTTTATGATCATGTGTTATTAATACAGCTTTTAAATCAAAGTTGTTATCTTCGATTGTCTTTAACGTATTATTATCGATGCTTCCGGGATCTACCATAATTGCCACATTATGTTGATTAACGCCTTTTTCCTGCGCTCCCAGAACATAACAATTGCCAAATCCATACGAACAGTAATGAAAAAAAAGTTTCATTATTTATTGTTCCTCCACTTCGAATAACGCTTCCGCAGTGTTGGAAGATTTATAATTAATTCCATTTAATTTAGCGTTAGCGAAATGCACCCGTTTTAAATTGCAATTAACAAAAGTGCTCTTGTTAATATCAGCGCTGATAAATCTGCTGTTATACATATTTGAATTATTAAATGATGTATCGTTAATGGAAGCGCCCCCAAAATTAACATGTACAATTTCAGAGTCAGAAAAATTACAGCCGTGTATACCCGCTCCCGCGAATGAAAGGAATTGAATATCAGATTTAGTTATGTCGCAATTATTAAATTCGCCAAAATCAAAAAAACTCATTCGTATTTTGACACCTGAAAAATTACAATTAATAAACGAAGCTTCTTTAAAATTACAGCCATAAAAACAATGATTAAGAAAATTGACATTTTCAAACCGCATTCCCGATACGCATAGATCTTTTATTACAGGATTTTTTTCTATATATTCACAAATACGAACATATTCCTGTTCAGGATTCGCCTGATGAATGAAACATAAATTATATCCGGAAATAGATGGTCTTCCGCATCCCGCGGCACACGGATTAATGGTAAACATACACGAGTTTAACACATTTTTATCTTTACAACCAGCCTCGCTGCGGGTAAAATAGAAGGATGTGCTGGTATTGCGGTTCTCCTATAACAGATGCTCATCCGATTGGGCGTTCTCTAAGATGTCAGGATTGCGGTAAGGATTTACGCGCCTGTAAAAACTGCCGTTTTTTTCTTCCCGGTTCAAGAGGTGATTGTAAAGAAACCGGCGCTGAACCGCAATCAGACAAGGAGCGGGCAAATTTTTGTGACTGGTTCTCGTTGGACGAAAAGTACCGCAGTCAAAGTTCCGGACAACAAAAGGAAAAGGAAAAAGCCGATTCTTCAAGAGCGGCTTTTGATAATTTATTTAATTAATATTTACAATTATGGATAATAAACCAATACTATTTATAGATTCAGGAATTGGCGGGCTCCTTTATTGCAGGGATTTTTTAAAACATAATCCCCGGGAGGAAGTCTGTTACCTTGCGGATACGAAAAACTTTCCCTACGGACAGCGTGAAAAAGAAGAATTAATTTCTATTTTAATTACTTTAATAGAAAAATTACTAAAAACCATCTATCCAAAAATAATAGTAATCGCGTGTAATACAGCTACAATTTCCGCTTTAGACCCATTACGCGAACACTTTCCGGATATTTCTTTTGTTGGAACAGTTCCGGCAATTAAACCCGCGGCAAAAGCATCCATAAAAAGAAAGGTTGGAGTTCTTGGAACCACAAGGACTGTCGAAGATCCATATAATCAAAGCCTTGTTAAAGACAGCTGTGAAATACTGGCTGTCGCCGCTCCTGAACTTGTTGAGTTTGTCGAACAACGTTTTGAAAAAGCCGATGAAAATGAAAAAACAGAAATCGTAAAAAAATATATTGATATTTTCCGTAAAGAAGGAATAGATACACTTGTTCTTGGCTGCACGCATTATTTATATTTACTTGATGAGTTCCGCAAGGAAGCTTCTCCTGATATTCAAATATTTGATTCGCTTGACGGAATTACAAAACGTATTGAATTTTTATTGGATGAAAATAACGGCAAACTCCGGGCTGATATTGATTTTGAACCTGTGCACTGGCTCTTTCTTACAGGAACAGATCCGCAAGGGTCTGTCTGGCAGGAACGCTGCCAGGAACTTGGCTTCGCGCTTTGTATATTAGATTCCATATGAAAAACGAAACAGTAATTTTAAAAGGACTGGTAATCCAAAGTTCGCGCAATATAATTAATATTCGCGTTGATACCCCAAACGGTCAAATTGAATATGAGTGCCGGATAAAAGGAAAAGTTTTAAAAGACCAGGAAAATCTTTATAACCCCATCGCTCCGGGTGATTGGGTAATAGCGGAATGTCAAAATGATTCAAATAACGCAATGGTCATTTCTGTAGAAGAGCGAAAAAATCTTTTTAGCCGTTATAATCAAAAAGGAAACGCCAGCCAGCTTTTAGCGGCAAATATCGACTATGTACTTTGTCTTTGCACGCCGGTATCACCTCCATTTAGACCGCGCTTTCTTGACAGGGTTCTTTTACAAGCAGATATCGCGAAGGTAGAAGCAATCGTTATCTGCAATAAAATTGATTTGGAATGTAATGATCTTGATGTTGAAGAACGCCTTGAAGAATATAATAATATTGGTTACAAGGTTTTACGCGTTTCCGCGAAAACAGGCGAAGGTATTGATGAGCTGCGAAGTATCATTACGGGAAAAACAAGCGTTTTAATCGGACAATCAGGGGTTGGAAAATCCAGTTTATTAAACACATTACAGCCCGGTCTTGATATAAAAGAAGGACACTTAAACGAAAAGTATGATAGAGGTAATCATACAACAACTTTATCAATTTTGTATGAAATTACCAATTTATCAAAAGACTTAAACAAAAAAACATACATTATTGATACACCCGGAGTTAGACGTTTTTTTCCTGATGGAATAAAATCAAACGAAGTAGTAAATTACATGAACGAGTTCGCGCCTCTCGCTGGAAAATGCAGTTTTGGTTTATCCTGCTCGCATAAAACTGAACGAGGCTGTAAAATAATGGAAGCGGTGCATGCCGGAATTATTCACGAAGACAGATATGAAAGTTTTCTTCGTATATACGATGATTTAAAAGGTAAAGAAGCTGATGAATACTAAAACACTCGCGGAAAAAACTCAAACACTTTTAGAATATCCGAAAATAATGGAAAACGTAGCATCATACTCTGTAAGTGAAGAAGCCGCCGCCATAATAAAAGAATCTACTCCTGTTTATGATGATTCATCGCGAGAAATTAAAAAAAATGTAAATACAATTTTTTTATTATTAAAATCACGTAATGATGAACCTCGCTCATGGCTGCCGTCTATTGGTTTTCTTCTTCCAAAAATTGAAACACAGGGTACTGTACTGGATTTGGACGAAACACTTGCTGTCGGGCTTTTTATTGAACGCGGCATGGAACTTGTAAAATGGATAAATAAAGATCGGGACGATGGCAGAAATCAAAATACAGAAAACAAACTTCCATTACATATGATAGAAGAAATTCCAGATTGCAGTATTGTTGCAACAGAAGTTTTCAAAATAATTGACAGGGAAGGCAACCTTCGAGACCTCCCTGTTTTACGTAACATAAAAAAAAGAATAAACAGCCTGGAAAAAGATTTAAAAACCACAGTTTCACGCTACTCCAGCGACGATGAATATAAAAGAATGTTGCAATCGCCTCTGCCTTCTCAAAGAGACGGAAGAGCTGTAATTGCGGTAAAAGCCAATTACCGCGGCAGAATACCGGGAATCGTACATGAACTTTCATCCAGCGGGCAGACAATTTTTATTGAACCTTTGGATGTGGTAGAAAAAAATAACGACCTATTACTTGAAAAACGAAACCTGGATGCTGAAATACAAAAAATACTAAGAGAGCTTACAGAAAAAATATTTATTCATGCTGATAATTTAAAGATTTTTCACAAAATAATAATCGAACTTGAATGTTTAAGAACAAAAGCGAAATATTCATTTACAACAAAAGGTAATTTCGCTGTCAGCTCCAGTGACAGTCAAAGTCTTTTACTAAAACAAGCCCGCCACCCAATGTTAAAAAAGCCGGTTCCCATCAATATAGAAATGAGCAGTCTTACACGCACATTAATAATTACAGGTCCCAACACAGGAGGAAAAACTGTTGCGTTAAAAACTCTTGGACTGCTTGGAATGATGAATCAAAGCGGACTTGCGCTCCCCCTGGACGAAGGAAGTATCCTTCCTGTCTTTGACGGAATATACGCTGACATTGGCGATGAACAATCGATTAATCAATCTCTTTCTACATTTTCAGCTCACATTACTAATATTTCCGCTATCACAGCGGCGGCAAGCGAAAAATCACTTGTGTTACTCGACGAGCTTGGCTCAGGTACAGATCCGCAGGAAGGCGGCGCGATTGCGATGGCTGTCCTTGATTATTTAATCGAAAAAAAATCCCGCATGATAATTACGACACACCACGGAATTTTAAAACATTATGGTTATACAAGAGCAGGAGTAGAAAACGCTTCTGTAGAATTTGACGCGCATACACTTTCGCCGACTTACAAAATTATAAACGGACTACCCGGAGAAAGCAGAGCTATTGACATCGCGGCTTCCAATGGTCTAAACATGGAAATCGTAACAAAAGCAAGAAATTACATTGATGAGGAAAAATCTGATGTTTCAGAAATGATCAAAGGGCTTGAAGAAAAACAAAGAGAACTTACCGGTTTAGAGAAAAAAAGCACGATAGAACAAAATATTTTAAAAGAGGAAAAACGAAAATCAGATTTAAAAGAATTACAACTGCGTCAAAAGGAAGCGGAATTAAAACGTGAATCTGTAGGAAAACTTCAAGTTTTCCTGCGTGAAAGCCGCAAAACACTGGAAAACCTTGTGCGCGAACTTAAAGAAGGCGAGGTAGACCGCGAAAAAACTTTAAAGGTAAAAGATTTTTTAAATGAACTATCGCATAACATAGAAACGGAAAGCGAATCTCTCGCAGAAGAAGAACGTTCTATACGAAAACAAATGCAAAATTCAACAAAAACTTCTTCCAGTTCATCTGATTCTTCTGACACTGTTACTTTCACAACCGGCATGGAAGTTTTGGCAGGACCTTCAAAACAACAAGGCATAATAATCCGCGCCGACAAAAAAAACGCCGCGGGTCAGACATGGTTAGTCGAAGTTGGATCTTTAAAAATGAGTTTTATTGAAAGCGATTTAATCCCAGCGCCTGTTTCCAAAACTCCCGCGAAAAAAACCAAGCGTGTCACATGGGCAGCCGATGTTGGTATCACAAACGACGCTGTCTACGAATTAAAGATACGCGGCATGCGTTTTGAAGAAGCGATGGAATTGGTCAGGCGTCAGATTGAGTCAGCAATGTTATCGGGATTAAAAAACTTTTCGATTATTCACGGTAAAGGACACGGTATCTTGCGGCAAGGTGTTCATGATTATTTAAGAAACAATCCCGCTGTTGCCGAGTTTCATTTTGCCCGTCCTGAAATCGGCGGATTTGGCAGGACCGAAGTTGTATTAAAATAATTGCAATTTTGATATTTTCAAATTAAAATAACATTTATGAAAGTTGCGGTTATTAGCGATATTCACCAAACAATCCACTGGAGAAAACTACTTGATAAAATAAATGAATTTGATAAAATAATTTTTCTTGGCGATGAATTTGACTGCTGGAAAAATAAATGGCCGCTTCAAATGGAAAACGCGCAAAACATAATCGAGTTTAAAAAAGAAAATCCCGGTAAAATCGACCTTTGCTGGTCTAATCACGCTATCAGTTACTTCCTTGACGAAAGATGCAGTGGTTACCAGGACGAACACGCAATCGATATAAAAGAATTTTACAATAAATATAAAAATCTTTATAACCCTGTATACATCTATGATAAATGGATTTTTTCTCATGGCGGGGTTTCCGCAAAGTGG
>WQXE01000097.1 GCA_009784995.1 Treponema sp.
AGCGGCATGTTTTTTTGCTTCTTCGGATTTTCTTCTATATAGTTCATTATCTCCAAGCAGATCAAGAACTCTATTTGTAAATTCCTGTGTATCATTTTTAACCATAAAACCGCCGTTATCACCGCCCATAACAGTAAGAGTTCCCATAGCGCCGATAGCGACAACAGGAGTTCCTGATACCATCGCTTCAATGGTAACAAGACCTTGAGTGTCTGTTAAAGATGGAAACAGGAAAAGATCAGAAATCGCGTAAACATGCGCTAAATCCGCGCGGTTAAAATAACCCGTAAAAACACAGTGTTCATATACTCCAACTTTTAACGCTTCTTCCTTATAATAATCCAGATCGGGACCATTACCCGCGATAAGCAAAACTACATCAGGATGTTTTAATAAAATTTCAGGCAGTATATTAATAATAAACTCAATGTTTTTTTCTTTAGCTACACGGCCCGCGAAAAGTAAAATACGTTTATCTTTAAGCTGAGGAAAAAGATCTTCCAGTTTTTTACGAAAATCAACACCTTGCGCCGCTTCACGTTTAAACAAGTTTAATTCGATACCTGTTGGTATCATATAGGTTTTTGTATCTAACTTATACTTTTTTACTATAGCGTCAATTTGCGGAGTAGGAACAATGACGCGATACGCGCTTTTTAATACAGTTTTTAATCTACCTTTAACTAAAAATTTAATAAAACCAACAGGAACGGCGGGAAAATAATTAGGCGCGTATTCTTCCCATAATGTATGGCGGGTATAAACGACAGGCAGATTATGGGTTCTCGCGTACCAAATACCAAACTCGCCTATAACAATTTCCGAATGAATATGAATAATATCAGGAAGGAATTCATCAACATGTTTAACAACCCAGTTCAATTTATGAAATTTCGCGATTCGATCTTCTTTGGAAACTAACGAAGGCAGCGAAGGCACTTTAACAATTTTTATAAGATTCGCGATTTCGGATTCTTTTTGCAAAGAAATATTTGTAGTAATATCATCATCAGGATATGATGAACAAACTATTATAACTTCATGTCCTTCATTAATAAGGACTCGGGAAAAAGAATCTACCGATACAGTTTGACCATTGACTCTGGGCCAATAAGCGTCTGTGAACATTGCTATTTTCATAATAATTACATCATTTTATTTTATAATCTAATCAATTGCAAGCAAAAAAATTACATGGTAAAATAGTCTTATGAGTGAAAACCTTGAATTAATTGAAATGTTTAAACGGCTGCGTGTTACGGATGTTCGTGACGGTATGGATTGGATGGGATACCATCATTACGGCTCGGTCGACTACAAAATTCGCCCGCTATTTCGCCCCGAAACAAGCGTAATCGGTATCGCTAGAACTGCCCGTTATGTTCCCTACGAAGGTCCGGTTCCGGCTCTTCCGCCGGAAAAATACCGCGAATGGGTAAACATGTACTACAACGAAATTTGCAACGACCCGTGGAATAAAGACATCCAAAGCGGCGATTTTATCTGTCTTGATGTCGCGGGAATTGACGTAGGTCTTCTTGGTTCCAACAATACCCTGCATTGCAAAAAAGCAGGCGCTGTAGGATTTATGACCAACGGCGGCGGAATACGCGACACTGACGAATGTATAATTCAGAAAATCCATGTTTGGTCTTATTTTATTTCCCAGCCAATGGATCAGGCGCGAATCCGTTTTATCGATAAAGACATTCCGATAGCCATAGGCGGTGTGGCGATTTATCCCGGTGATGTTGTTGTCGCTGACGGCGATGGCGTAATCGTAGTTCCGCGCAAAGTCGCGAAAGATGTAGCGGCTTACGCATGGCAGGAAGCAAGCGCCGACAAAAAATCACGCAAGCAGCTTTACATTGATTTGGGAATGGAACTGGACGAAACTGTAGAGTGATGTTTTTAATATTTTTCTATCTTTGTATTCTTTGCGCCGAAGCCAAATCCGCGTCGGCTTTGTCGTACTCGCGCTTGTTGTGATACGCGCTGGCGCGATTGCGGAAAGCTACGGCATAATTGTTATTTAATCTTATAGCTTCTGTAAAGTCCCTGATTGCCTTGTCGTCGTCCTCTTTGGCATACCACGCTGTACCTCGCCTATTCCAGATTACCGCGTTATTGGGTTCAAGTCTGATTATATGATCGCAGTCTTCTATTACCCTGTCGAAATTTCCAACTTGATAATAAGCGTAAGACCTGTTAATTAACGCGTCTACATAATTTCTGTTAAGGGCGATTGCCCGCGTAAAATCTTCTATCGCGAGGTTTATTTCGCTTTGGTTTCTGGACGCGCGTTCAAACCTCGCGAAACCGCGATAATTATAAAGTTCCGCCCTGTTAACATCGATCCTGATCGCTCGTGTATAATCGTCTATAGCGCGGGTATAATCTCGTTTTCTTAAATATGAATTTCCGCGTGAGATATACGCTTCAATAAAATCATTGTTGCGGTTAATCGACGCGGTATACTCTACTAAAGCTCTGTCATAATTGCCGTCACGATAAAATTGTTCGCCCGAAAAATAAGAAATTAAATATTGATCAACTCCCATTTCTTTTAAGATATTAAGATCGGGATTTTCAAAATTAACAGGATCCAGTTCGGCGACATAAACTCCCATTCCCCGAACCCTATTACTTAAATCTGAAAGCGAAGATAAAGGACGCTGAACCTGATGTGAAACATTTACTTCTGTTGATTGTTCAATTTCCCGCTGCTCGGCAGTTTCCGTTTCTTCCGGTTCTAATTCTTCTTCGATTAAAATATAATCCTGTTCATGTTCCTGTTTATCAGAGCTGATATTACCGCATGTAAAAATAATACTACAAATAATAATTATAAGTAAAACTATTAATACAACAGGCGCTAAAAGGAATAATTCCCGTCTGGTCAAGAAAAACTCCTGTTTAGGATTCTATTTCGCCGGTTTCAACAACTACCGGCGGAGGCGGAGCGGCTCTGTAAATAATCCTGACATTTTCTACAGTCGCGCGATGTCTTAATTTTAATACAAGGACTTGCTCTTCAGGATAATAAACCCATCCGGACGAATCATAACGTTCAAACTGACTGTCAGTTCTCCATGCCATATTATGAATTTGAATTCCTAAAAACGGCTGGACACCTCTTATAATTACATGATGTGTCATATTAACAGGAAATGTTATAGCGAGATTTAAGTTACCGTCTATGGTTGTCGCTCTTATTGATTGAGAAGCTGACCATGCCCAATGTCCGTTATTTGTAATCCAGATCGCTTTGGGATTATAATCGGTTGGATTTAAAATATTATGAATCATTCCAGTATTACTGTCTGTAATGGAAGATATAACAAGCGATCTTCCTATCGCTGCCCATTCGGTATTTTGAACAGCTTCTGCCCAGAAAATAAGCGCCTTTCCAAGTTTCGCGCTGTATTCCAAACTTACACCCCCGGAATTTGAAGCGAAAACCGCGTCATTATCAGAATCTCGGGTTAAACTTTCAGAAATAATAGAAAGCATGTTTTCTGTCAAATGAACAATAGAATTATTTAAATCAGAACTATTCAAATCAGAACGCCAGCGCCTGATATCATGAAAATATTCCAAAAGCCCCAAACAATGATCCAGAGTAAGCATGTCGGGTTGAGCGTTATTAATGATGTTAATAACATCGTTTGCCAAAGATGTATTACTTCGCGTAAAAAGATAATCCAAAACATTTTCTTCTTTTAAAACATCAATTGATCCTTGTCTTGCAAGGCGTGTAATCGAATTAAACTTTTCATTTTCGAAAACAATAAATGAGTTGTACGCGTTTGCCATTCCGCCGATATAAGCCGCTGATCTGTGACTATGTCTTGAACTATTTAAAAAATCACTTGATATATTTTGAACTGATGTAAGATAATTTCCCCGTAAAAGCGACTGCGAAAGATAAGCGATTATATCACTTTCGTTTTGTAAAACAGAACTATTTTGATTCCAATATGAAAATATAGAGTCGTACCAGCTTCTTAAAATGTTATCATAATTTTGTTCGCGATCGATTCTATAATGAGCGGGATCAAAAGCAATTTGTCTGTTTCCTCTGGAACGGTATGAAATAAATGTATTATCCCTTGAAAGAGACATATAACCGTTTTGAAGTTCCGGTCCGAGTGTGCTAAAAACATAACGTGAACCGCTGTACATAATTCCAAGCTGTCCTGAATCACGAACCAGCGAAGAACGGCGAGGAATAATTGGTATATTTACATCAGAAATATTATCCGCGAATTGCGCGGTTATTTGTAATTCAAAACCTCTTGTTGAATCAGATGAATTAAATGTAAGAATTGTTCCTCCGGGCAGATAAAAATGAGCCAAATCATCAGTTACAATCATGTAATCCGGATTTACGGGAATAATCGTTCCATCGGATCTTATCAATGTTAATCCTTTACCGCGTTCTTCCCTTAAACCGAATTCAAGCCCGCCATAAAAAACCCTGACTCCGCCTGTTATCGGCTGCTTTTCAAGCTCATTATTTTCTATATAAATATCTTCATAATTAACAGCGGCTAATTGTGTTGATTGAAGATATCGCCCTCTTATATTCATCGCTCCCGCGGAAAGAGAAAAATTTCCAACATTGGAAAATTGTAATAAAACAATGACACAGAACACTACACAATAAATTACGATAAGACCAAATATACGTGACGCTAAAGATTTTCTCACAAACAACAACCCCTTGAACTTATTCTGACCTTATAAACCGTCTTTAAAAGCCGCCAGTACACATTGTAACTTGTCGGTTTATCAATTTTTATATACAATATAATAACATGAAAGTTAAATCCAATGGAAGCGGTCTAATTTATCCGTTTTTACTGTTTATATTATTAATTTCCCTGACTTTCCCTCTCGCTATTTTTAGCGGGGAAAATGAACTGGATACCAATCTTATCAACTCGATATGGGATGAAGTCGCGGATCGGCTTTCCCGCAGGGAATATTCCGCGGCATTGGCTTTATGCGATACATTGCCGCCCGAATACGCCAGAAGCACCCAAGTTAGAATTATGCGCGCCTCGATTTATAACGCGGCAGGCAGACCAGTTGAAGCCAGGCGGATAGCCGAAAGTATTATATCTACTGAAAGAAATAATACAGAAGCATTGATGATTCTCGCGGACGCGGCTCTTTTGGAAAACAGGGATCGTGATAGAAGACAATTTCTGGACAGGGTAATCAGTATAGACCCAAATCACGCGAGAGCGCTTAATGATTTGGCAAACATCAATTTAAGAAATCAGAATCTTCGCAACGCCGCGACTTATTTTGACAGAGCTCTCGCGGCAGAGCCAAATAACGGCGAAGCGCTGGTAGGGCGAGCTTCGGTACATAGATACAACAGAGAACCCAGAAACGCGGAAAGGCTTTTAAACCAGGCAATAAGTTTATACCCTAATTGGGCAAGACCTTTCGCGGAAAGAGGAAGATTATATAAAGGCGCGGGTCTTTATGCTGACGCAATCGAAGATTTTAGCGAAGCTCTAAGGCTTGATCCGGAAAACTATTGGGTTTTAGTTGATTACGGGCAAACATTAATGGAAGTAAACCAAAGACAGGAAGCTTTAGATTTATTTAACCGCGCGATAAAAGCAGATTCAAATATTTTTATGGCTTATGTATACAGCGCCGCGTTAAAAGATGAATTTGGCGATTACGCGGGCGCCGAACAAGATTACTTACAATTAACAAGGCTTAGACCGGATTATTATTTTGGTTTTGAAGCTTTGGGTGTTATCAGAATGAGGAATAAACAATGGGCGCTAGCGAGAGACGCTTTTTTGGAAGCATACAAACAGGCTCCAAGAGAATACAGTTACGCGTTATTAGCCGCGATAAACTGGATGCGCGCGGGAAGGCAAACTGATCCAAGACAATTTCTGGCGCAGGTTTTACGCGCGACTCCAAGGGACACAGTCGAACACGCGATGCTGCGTCTTTTTCATGATTTAAACGGTGATGAAAATGTCGCGATATTGGTAGAAAACGAAAGAAACATTTTAAAAAAATCACAAATGCTTTTTTATCTCGCGTCATATTACGATATCAGGGGAAGCAGAACATTATCTGACAGATTTTATTTATTATCACAGGAATTAGACGCTGTGGGTTCTTTGGAATGGCAGTTAAATGAAATTGTACTAAAAGAACGAGGAATAGGCTTAAGGATTGAATAATGAACGACAATACAACTACTCTTTCATTAAATGGAAAAGAATTTAAATTAATCGGTACCGCACATGTTTCGCGCGAAAGCATCGAAGAAGTGCGCGGTATTATACAAGAAGAAAAACCCGACATAGTTTGTGTGGAACTCGATCAGGGACGTTATAACTCGATCACTCAAAATGATAATTGGGAAAAATTAAACTTGTCAAAAGTTTTTAGGGAAAGAAAGGGATTTTTACTTATTGTAAATTTAATACTCGCGAGTTTTCAGCGCCGTCTTGGCAATGAGCTTGGAGTAAAACCCGGCGAAGAAATGAAAACAGCGATAGAAGCCGCGAAAGAGCTAGGTATTCCGCACAGTCTTTGCGACCGTGAGGTGCACACGACACTGCGCCGCGCCTGGTCAAGCTGCGGATTTTGGAATATATTTAAACTACTCTAGGCTCTTTTAGCCAGCGCTTTTACAACAGAAAAATAAAAGGAACAAGAAATAGAAAATCTAAAAAAACGCAATGAACTAGACGGAAAAATGAACGAA
>WQXE01000098.1 GCA_009784995.1 Treponema sp.
ATTTGTATTTTCTTTAAAAATATTGTATATTTTCATAACTTTCATTTATAAACATTATACCATAAAATTTTCATAAAAGCAATTAAAATTTATAATACGGCATTGGATTTAATTTATGTAAATTAATTTTATGTAACTTGTCAATTTTTTCTTTTATAACAGTATCTTCGCAAATTCCTTCGCGGATATACCTGTCTAATACTTCGTAAGTGAAGCCCAGGTTTTCCTCATCGCTTAAACCTGTAAGTCCGTCCTCAGGAACTTTATCGATAAACTTAACTGGCAAATCAAGTTGTCTGCCAATCAATTTTACTTCTGTTACGGTTAATTGGGACAGCGGGCTAAAATCGCCGGCGCTGTCGCCGTATTTGGTGGAATAACCTACATAATCTTCACTTAGATTGCATGTGTTGGCGACGCGTCCGTTAACGGCGGCGGATACACTGTAAAGTGTTGTCATCCTGATTCTCGCAGGTGTATTTACAATCGCCTGTTTGTTAGCTGATACGCCGCTTTTTTCTATTTCCGATAATAATATGTTAGCGCTTTCTTTAATATTTATAAAAAAATGTTTTATTTTTAAATGTTCAACCAGTTCGCGCGCGACATCAATGTCGTGTTGATCGCCGTTTGGCATTAAAACCCCGTAAACCCTTTTCGCTCCAAGCGCTTCTGTACATAAAGCCGCTACTATCGAGCTGTCTTTACCGCCGCTAATGCCTACAACAGCGTTACAATCTTTTCCGTTAACTTCAAAATACTCGCGTATCCAGGTTATTATTTCGTTTTTTATTTTCGCCGCGTCAAACATTTTTCTTTCCTTTAAATAATTTCAAATCTAAAAGGTAAAACGGGTAATCCTTCGCTGTTAAATAGATTTCTGTCTTTTGGATTATCCGCGAAAGCGTAAAGTACTTTTTTTGGATTTTTTACAGATGAAACATCAATAGAAATAAAATCTTTACCTTCGATTTTAGCGGGTAATCGAAATTGCCCTTCGTTATTAACTACGCTTACATAAGCTATATTGAGATTTTCATCACGCAAAGACGCAGAGGCGCAAAGTGAAGATGGGGGTTGAATTGTTGTAATTCTGTTACCACAATTATTAAAGTATATATATATTTTTTGCTCTTTGTTTTCTAATTTATATTCTCTGACAACCGCTCCGGGTGAAGTGTTATCTACACTGTTTAAAACCTTATCCGCGGCAAGAAATAAACGGTAACCTATATCTTTTTTATTTAATGGATGCAGTTCATTCCATTCGCCCAGCTCCAACGCGCATGCCATTCCGGTTTTCGGAAGTGAAAGGGTATTCATTTGCGCTTCTCTTAAAATTGCCCAAGGCGCGTTTTCATCGTTATCGGTCGCTTCTTTCCAAATTGGCAATTGAACAAAAAAGAATGGCAGGTCGCTATTATTTTTTTTCCGCCAGTCCTGAATCATCAATTTAAATAATTTTTCGTAGCAGTGTGGGGCGGGATCGTTAGATTCACCCTGATACCATATAACTCCTTTAAACGGATATTTTAAAAGAGGAGAAAGCATCGCGTTAAAAGTACCGGTAGGCTGGCGTTCTATAAAAAAACTATCACCGAGTTTTTTTTTCATTTCATCTTCTTTTGACGGGTCAATGAACTGTTTGCCTTGAGCGATTTTTTCGGGGTAATCACATAGAGCCTGTTCGCTCATCCACGCTTCGACAGGAGTGCCGCCCCATGTGCTGTTTACAAGTCCTATCGGGATGCCGTATTTTTTATAAAGATTTTTCGCGAAAAACCACGCGACTGCGGAAAACCAGTTAAGGCTTTCATCAGACGGCACATGCCAATCGCCGTTTATATCATCATGTGGAGAAGAAAAATCCAACTGGCGAGGAACTTTAAATTGCCTTATCGGCGGATAATTTCCTGTCCATTCTTCGCTAAAATCGTTTTTTAATCGGGTCATATCAAGTTCCATGTTGCTTTGCCCGGAACATAACCAGACATCACCAATATATATATCTTCAAATTGTGTGTTTTGCCCGTCAAAAGAGATTTCCAAAGTATATGGACCGCCTGCCTGTGCCGGATCAAGTTTTATTAACCATTTGCTATTTATATTTTCTGATTGATATGTTTTACCCAAAAAGGTGACTGACACCTTTTGGCTGCTGTATATGGGAAACGCCATATCTCTTTGTATAACCATTCCGCTGCCAATGAAAGGCGATAAAATATTTGCTTCCATAATTAACTCCCTTTTAATATACTATTACATTTTCATCATTTTATGTAAGATTGTCATCGGGGTAGATAAATGAAAAGAATATTAATTTTTATTACCGCTTTGGTTTTTTTTTCATGTAACAGTACGGATAATTCGATAGAAAATAATATTGAGTTTTTAACAGAAACAGGTACGCCTTTGGCGGCTTTACGTTCTGCTCCTTTTTCCAAAGGGGTAAATTTTTCCGGCTGGTTTGAGGTTTTAGACGCGCAAAGGATTCCATTTACGCAATATACTGAACAGGATTTCGCGGATGTAAAAAGTCTTGGAGCGGATGTAATTCGCCTTCCTGTAAGATTGAATGATATGACAAATGGCGCTCCCAATTACACACTCGATCCTTTATTGTTAAAACTGCTTGATATGGCTGTTGATTGGGCGCAAAAATACGGGCTTTATTTAATTATCGATAACCATTCTTTTCATCCTGTTAACCATACACCTAATGATGTAGACAAAGTTCTTATACCGGTTTGGAGTCAGATCGCGAGAAGATATAGAAACAGGGGAAACTTTTTAATTTATGAAATTTTAAACGAACCTCATGGCATTCCTGATGAAAGGTGGGGCGAAATTCAGGGCAGAGCGATTGACGCGATACGAGCGCACGATCAAAGAAAATGGATAATTGTAGGAGGTACGGATTACAATTCTGTAAATAAATTATCATCTATTCCAAATTATCAAGATCCATTTTTAATTTATACATTTCATTTTTACGATCCTTTTTTGTTTACGCATCAAGGAGCGAGCTGGTCGCCGCCTTTGGAACATTTATCGGGAGTTCCTTTTCCGTTTAACGCGATTCGCATGCCAAGATTTCCTTCAGTTCTTAGAGGTACATGGGTAGAAGGCGCGTTCAGAAATTACGCGGCGGACGCGTCTACATTTAAACTTTTGGATGTTCTTGATAAAGTTGTCGCTTTTTCCAGAGAAAGAAATGTCCCCGTTTTTTGCGGAGAGTACGGAGTATTTATTCCAAACAGCCCTCCTAATGATCGAATAGTCTGGTATGATTTTGTCACTAAAGCGCTGGACAAAAGAAATATTTCTCGTACAAGCTGGGATTATTACGGCGGTTTTGGAATATTTAATTTTGACGGTAAGGGAGATTTTAATACTGATGTAAATGTTGCTATTGTTCAGGCGATGGGTTTTAAACCACCCGAACAAATCGAAAAAAATAACGCTCCATTAACATCGGGTTTTGTTATCTTTGATGATTTTCCGGGGCGCGATATAACTTCGGGGTTTTGGGGAAGCGCGAACGCGGATTTTAGTTTTTATGATACAACCGCGGCGGACGGCGAGTTCGCTATTCGTATGTCTAATTTTGAACGATACAACGCTTTCTGGTTTTCGTTTCCCCGTAACGGTAATTTTACAGAACTGGCTTCGCGAGGATTTTATCTTGAGTTTAAAGTTAGGACGCTTCAGCCCGTACAATTTGATGTACGTTTTATTATGGAAGAAAACGCTGATTCAATTCCCTGGCGTTATAGTTTTACTGTAAACCGCAATAACCTTACACCTAACGGCAGGTGGCAGACAATCAGAGTTCCATTAAATCAAATGGTTGATCAGGGCGCGTGGGTAAATTTAACTCAAACATGGCTTGATCCGCGGGGTGATTTTAAATGGGATAATATTAACAGACTTGAGTTCGCGGCGGAACATGAAGATTTAACAGGCATCAGTATCTGGTTTGATTCAATAAAGGTAATACGTTAGGAGTAAATATGAAATTTACAATGAGATGGTTTGGACCCGGTTTTGATCCTGTAACTTTAGACAAGATACGGCAGGTTCCCGGCATTTACGGAGTTATCACAACTCTATACGGAAAACAACCCGGCGAAGAATGGAAAATAGAAGAAATACAGGAATTAAAGGAAAAAGTACAGGAAGCGGGACTTGTAATAGCCGGTATAGAAAGTGTTAATATACATGACTCAATAAAAACCGGCGGCAAAGATCGCGATATGTATATAGAAAATTATATCGCGTCATTAACAGCTCTCGCGCGATCAGATATAAAACTTGTGTGTTATAATTTTATGCCTGTTTTTGACTGGACAAGAACGGATTTGGCAAAAAAACTCCCGGATGGTTCCACAACAATGTCTTACGATCAAAAAATAATTGATAATATCGATCCGGAAAAAATGTTTGAATTAATCGATTCAAAATCTGACGGTTTTATTTTACCGGGCTGGGAACCCGCGCGTATGGAAAAAATAAAAGAATTGTTTCAAATGTATCAAGGTATAGATGAACAAAAACTTTTTAATAATCTTGTTTATTTTTTAAACGCGATAAAACCTGTTTGTGAACAGTATGAGATTAAAATGGCAATTCATCCGGACGACCCGGGATGGTCCGTATTCGGACTTCCACGTATCGTAACAGATAAGCGAAAATTATTAGATATTGTAAATGCCGTTGATAGTTCTTTTAATGGTGTTACTCTTTGTACAGGAAGTCTTGGCAGTAATCCATTAAATGATATTCCGGATATCATTCATGGTTTAAAAAATAAAATACATTTCGCTCATGTTAGAAATGTTAAACATAATAGTCCGGGAAACTTTGAAGAATCCGCTCATCTTTCCCGCGAAGGTTCTTTGGATATGTATAAAATAATGAAAGCTTTATACGATATCGGTTTTGAAGGTCCTATTCGCCCGGATCACGGAAGGAATATTTGGGGTGAAGTTTCCGTTCCCGGTTACGGGTTATATGATAGGGCTCTAGGTCTTTGTTACCTTAACGGGCTTTTAGAAGCAATAGAAAAGCGTGTTTTGCCTTAATAAAGACTCAACAATCTTAATAAAGTATGATATAATGGAATTATGTCAAAACCTGGAAAAATTTGGATTATACTAAACCCTACAGCGGGGAAGGGTAAGGCAGCAAAGCAACAACCTAAAATCGAAAATATCCTGAATAAAAATAATCTTGATTATCAGATTATAACTACTATGGCTCCCGGACACGCGATTGAGATTGTACGAAATTTACCATTGGAAGAAAATGATATTACTATCGCCGCGGGCGGAGACGGAACCTGTAATGAAGTTGTAAACGGTTTATTATCGCGTCCTATGGCGTTTATACCTCCAATTTTTGGAGTAATTCCGGTAGGCAGGGGTAATGATTTCGCTTCCACACCCGGTATTATAGATGATGTAGAAAAATCCCTTGATATAATTATAAAAAGAAATACAAAACCGCTTGACGCGGGTTTTGTAAAAGGCGGGTTTTTTCCGCAGGGTCGTTTTTTTATTAATGGAATTGGAATTGGTTTTGATACTAAGGTAGGTTTTGAAGCCGCCAAATTAAAAATAAAAAGCGGATTTGCCTATGCGATTGGCGCTTTAATTTTAATCGCGAAATATGAACCGTCTCCTGTTTTAAAAATAAAATATGATGATAACGAAGTTACTTTACCCGCTGTTTTGGTTTCGATTGTAAATGGAAAACGTATGGGTGGTAGTTTTTACATGGGTCCAAACGCGCAGCTTGATGACGGTCTTTTGGATGTTTGTTATGTGAAACACCAGCCGTCCAGGAGATCGCTTTTAAAAATACTTTCTCATTACACAAAAGGGACTCAGGAAAAATGCGAAGGAGTTTATTTTGGAAAAGGAAAGTTTATTCAATTAACCGCAGAAGAAGGTTTTATGGCGGCTCATTGCGACGGCGAAACTGTATGTTATGACGGTAAGCATCTGGAAATATCATGTATTCCGAACGCGCTTCGTTTGATTGTTCCCGGAGAATAATGTGGGTTTCAGAAGAGTAATTATTACTAATTTCATGAAAACAATTTTAAATATTGTATGCAAAATCGATAACCGCGAATATATAAACGCGCTTTCTTCCAATAAACCGATGCTGATAATTATTAACCATATTAATTTTTTGGAAGTGCCAATTCTTGTTACGCACAGTAGTCCAATTCGCGTAACAGGGCTCGCGAAAGCTGAAACATGGAATAATCCTTTATTGGCGTTTGTTTTTAACGCGTACAAAGGAATCCCTATTGACAGAAAGAGCGCTTTTACAGAAAGTTTTAAAAAAGTACGAAACGCGATTAATAACGGCGTTTATGTTTGTGTCGCGCCTGAGGGAACAAGAAATATAAGCGGCGTGCTTTCCAGAGGAAAAGCGGGAATAATTCAACTGGCGACAGAAACCAATATTCCTGTACTGCCGGTCGCGCACTATGGCGGAGAAAATGTGTGGGAAAACATAAAAAAGTTTAAACGAACCAATTTTTGTATAAAAGCCGGGCAGCCTTTTTACATTAAAATTAACGAAAGACCCGGTAAAGAGGAGCGTGAAATTATTTTAAACGAAGTAATGGGGCAAATCGCGGCTTTGTTACCGCGGCAAATGCGCGGGATATATTCACAATACGCGCATAAAAATTGTAAATATCTGGATTTTATATGAAACCTGTACATATTTTTGA
>WQXE01000099.1 GCA_009784995.1 Treponema sp.
AAGTATAAATATATTCGCCCGGAGCACAATGCATTTTTGGCGGTTTATAAACAACGGCATAATCGTCTGTTTCTTCTATAATTTTTGGGCTATTATCCATTTTTGTTTATCCTGTTTAATTTTTCTATAACGGCGGAAAAACGTTCAGGTACGGGCGACGAAAAAATACGCTCTAACGTTTCACCGGGCAAAGTAATTGTTAAATTCTTTGAATGTAACATAAGAGAAGTATCTTTAAAAATTTTATCAGTATTGCCGTAAACAGGGTCTCCCAGAATAGGGTACCCAAGATGACGAAGATGCACACGAAGCTGATGGGTTCGTCCCGTGCGAGGACGAAGCAAAAGAAGCGAATATGAACCCCATGTTTTTATAACCTTATAAAATGTAACGGCGTTTTTTCCAACAGCAGAAACCGTAAAACGCCTACGGTCTTTTGTATCTCTTGCGATAAACGTTTCTATCTTGCCTTTTGTTTCTTTTGGTCTACCTTGTACAATCGCGATATAATTTTTTATAACTTTTCTTTCTTTAAATTGTTCCGCCAAAAACGCGTGAGTTTCTTCATTATAAGCGGCAATTAAAACACCAGATGTATCTTTATCAAGACGGTGAACAATGCCCGGGCGTTGATTTCGCGATTCAGTTTTTTCCAAACCTTTATTCAATCTTCTGTAGTACAAAGCGTTCGCGAGCGTACCCTGCCTGTTACCGGCACCCGGGTGAACAACCATTCCCTGCACTTTGTTTATAACTACGCACTTTTCATCTTCGTAAATAATTTCCAACGGAATATCCTGCGGAATAATATCGACAGGAGGACTATCCTCCCATAACATTTCGATATGATCGCCTTGTTTTACAATTCTGGAAAGTTTTACTTCTTTTTTATTTATCCATGCTTTTAATTGTCTGGCTTTAATTTGAGAACGAGAAAGCAGTTTTAAAACTTCGCAAATATAACGATCAAGTCTAAGGGGTGATGTATCAGTATCAACCTTAAAAGAAAAAGAAGGCATCTTTATTCAACACCAACCGCGTCGTTAAATTCGTCCGAAAGATCATCATCTGAATGTTCTTCATTCAAATCATCATCAAAATCTTCTACCGGTTCTTCTTCTTCTGGATCATCTTCTTCCGGTAGCTCATCTCCCGGTTTTCTTCTTTGAATAGTTACTGTAGATCCCGGAGGTAAACTTTCAATTCGCTGGCGCTCTTTATTTCTTTTGTTTAATACAATTAAATAATCAGCGACCGCGAGTGTTACTGACACACCTGCCGCCAATAAAATATTAAAAAGAAATTCATCGCTTGTTAAATCTATACCTCCGGCTGATTGAAACGGCCAGGGAGCGTAACGGCGTCCCTGATCTGACCAATCCATACCGTTAGCGTCATTCCAGCGAATCATACCTGTGGTAAATGACACAAAGAATAATGAAAATGGAAATGTTCCAAACGCGACAATTTCACCGCGGCGTAAATCTTTTGCCCATTGCGGAAAATCTTCCATATTAAATGTAACTTGCGAAGGAGAAGTGCTGCTTAAATTTTGAGCGTTTGCCTGCAAACCGGGTAACAATAAAAGAGAAATAATAAAAAAAGAAAAAATAATTTTCTTCATTTTAATAAAATCACTCCTTAAAAATCGCGCTTCCAACCCTTAAAAGAGTTGAACCTTCTTCTATCGCGATTTTATAATCATTCGACATACCCATCGAAAGAACTTCCCAGCTTCCGCCGTTTTCAATTTTTGGAAAACGTTTTTCTAATTCTTTTCGCGCTTTTACAAGCTGCCTGAAAGAAGCTCTGATCAAACTCGTATCCGTTGTATACGGCGCCATTGTCATAACACCTGCGGGTTTTAGTTTTTCACAGTTTAAAACAAGTTCGACTGTTTTAAAAAGTGTGTTAAAATCCGCGTCGTTGTTTACCGCAAAACCGCTTTTTGATTCTTCCCCGGTGTGCAGTTCAAATAAAACAGAAAGGGGTTCGTTTCGCAGACACGAATGTTTTTCAAGCTCCGCGACAAGCTCTTCCCTGTCCACAGATTGAATACAGTCAAAAAAAAGCGCCGCTTGTTTCGCTTTATTGCGCTGTAAGGAACCGATTAAATGTATCCGCGCTTCAGGATGATTCTCCTTAAAATCCGCTAACTTTTCGGCAGCTTCTTTTACTCTGCTTTCGCCAAAACAATGAATACCCGCGTTAAAAGCCTGTTCCAATTTTTCTACCGGTTCGAACTTTGAAACACCCATTAAAGTAATTTCGCCGCGTTTCCTGCCGGTTTTATCACAGGTTTTTTGAATCTCCTCTTCTATTTTGTTTATATTTTCCGCGATTGCCATTACTATCTCTATAATCGCATATTCTCTATCGATTTTGCAAGGGATAAAAACGTTTCAAAATCCAGATTTTCCGCCCGTTCATTTTCTTTAATGGAATTTTCCTTTAAAACAGCCGAACAAATATCCAGCGCTTCCATTTTTCTCCATCGCGATGAAAGAAAAGTTAAAAAATTATTTTTAATGGTTTTTCTCCTTGCCGCGAAGAGCGCTCTTACAAGAGGATAAAAAATAGCGGGACACGGATGCGTATTTTTATTTTCAAAAAGGACTCCCATACTGTCTACATTTGGCTGCGGATAAAATGATTCCCGCTTGATTGTTATTAATGGTTTAACTTTATAAACAGACGCGCACAATACAGAAAACGATGAATAATCAGGTGAACCCGCGGGTGCCGCCATACGAAGCGCGACTTCCTTTTGAACTGTAACAACCATTCTGGAAAAAAATCGTCCTTTTTCGATAAAATCCGCGAGTAAAGCGGCGGCTATGTTATAAGGAAGGTTTCCAAAAAATAATTTACAATTTGATGTTTGCTTTTGCCAGGTTTTCATTACATCACCTTCAATCAAATTAAAATTCTCTTTAAAAATATTTGATGAAAAAAGATTTTTTAATACTCGAATAAATCCATTATCAATTTCAAAAGCGTTAACTTTCATTCCCGCCTCAAGCAAAAGAGCAGTCATCGCTCCAAGACCGGGTCCAACTTCCCAAACTTCATCTCCTATTTCGGCGCCAATCGCGTCTACTAAAGTTTTTCTTACAGCAGGATTAATTAAAAAGTTTTGTCCGAATTTTTTCCGCATTGCAAGTCCTTCCTGTTCGAGAAACTTTTTTAATTCGGACGCAGAGTTATAATTTATCACAATACAAAAACCTTTTTATTTTTTTACCACGAACTACATTCATCCAGCACCTAAGTTTTAAGTGCTGGACAAGCCATCACGAAATTTCCATTACAAGAATGGCTGTAATTTTAACATAGAAACACGCTTTTTATATTCAAATATTATTATAACAAATATAAGAACAATAGAAAATATAAGAATAAAAAAAGGGTTGGCGGAAATACCGGAAACTTTTCCCGCGAGTGAAGCGATTGATTCCATTAATTGATATAACAAGTTTAATGGAAAAGTTAGAAGGAATGAAATCGAAAAAATATTTAATAAAAGCCAAATAATTGAACCAATCATAAATACAGTAGTAAGAGGTACAATAGCTAACCCCGCGACAATTCCAATCGGAGAAATAATTCCAAAGGTGAAACTACAAACAGCGGCTGTCGCTAAAAAAGCGCCGCAGGAAATAGCGAGCGGCTGTAAAATAAAATCGGGTATTTTACCTTTAAAGATAGAAGAAAGAGCTTTGCCGATAATTAAAATACCGAGTAACGCGAGATAAGAAAGAATAAACGATAATGTATTCCCTGCCGCGGGAGTAAAAATTATTTGAATTAAAAATGAAAGAGCTAAAATAGAAATCGCTTTTTTAGGAAGCGCGAAAATAATCGCGATAACACCCAGTATGTACATTAATGCCGACCGGTTTAAACTTGGCATCGGTCCTACAAAAAAACAATAAAGAATTATTATAATTGCGCCAATTATTAAAGAAGCTTTTAGACCAAGCGGCTTTTTTAAAACAAACGCGATTAATGCTGTTAATATCGCTAGATGCATTCCGGACAACGCTAATATATACGATAAACCCGCGTTTCTGTACGATACTGTAAAATCTGAATCCAGATTATCTCTTATTCCCAAAAGTAAAGCCAAAGATAATCCGCCCCAGGTTTCATCTTTAAAAATTGAAATAAATTTATTCCGGATACCTGTTCTTAAACGTTCGATTGAAGAAGCGGGTTTTACTACATGCAGTGATTCCGCGCTGAATGTATAATTATCCGCCGAACGTAATAAACCTTCGGTAAAAATTGTCGTACCTCTTCCAAATTCCATTAACTTACCGGCATTTGTTTGTGAAAAAAATATTGTCATTTGCCCTGAAGCGCTCGCGCGAAGTCCCGCGGCTCCGGCGCATCTTCGCAGTGAAACCAGCGCCATAGCTCTGCCGCCGGAAATAATTCTGGGGTCTTCGAGCAGTACTCCTTCTATAGCGGTAATATTATTATCAGGTATTCCAAATCTTACATCACTGCTGCCCGCGTTTGCCGCGGATAATCCAATAATTAATCCGCCAGTTAACGCGACAAAACAAACATACATTAATCGCAGTATTTTTGATTGTTCATCATTAAATTTTTCTTTCAATGAAGATAAAACTCTAAACAAACAAAGCGTAAAAAGAAAAATAGAAATAACTATAATAATTAAAACAAAATGTATATTAAATAAAATATAATACCCAACTGCCGCTCCAATAGCGGCGTTTAAAACAGGGGTGATATTAAAACGATTTAAAAATGAGCTTATCAACTAACGGTTCCTACGATTATTTAACGGTTCCACCGCAAACGATCAATCGCGGATCTCGCCGCGGTTTTAATATTTTCCGGGTATGGTAAATTATTTACATGAAATAAATTATCAAAGGCGGCATTGTCACCGATAAGACCGAGCGCGTTAACAATCGCGAATGTTATATCACTGTCAAAGTTTCCGGTAGTTTCTGTTCTCGCGTTTATTAAACCCAACTGCAAACCAAGCACCAACGCTGCCTGAGAATTACCAACCGCGCCAAGGCAGTTAATGGCTTCGATAAATCTATCTTTGTAAAAGGCATCTTGTGTAAAATCAGATTGAACACGATAATAGTGTCTTATTGCCAAAGGATTCGAGCGAGTCCATCTTAAACTTGTAAGAGTTAAAACAGCGTTATAACGCATCAAATTTAAATCAAAATTTTCTTCCGCGGCGGAAAGCGCTTGTTCCAAAGCAAGCTCCGCGAGCTGCCCACGTTCCGATAAACTTAAACGTTCACTGTTAATTCCCGCTCTAAAAGCGGCAAACTTTTCTTCGGGGGGATTATTCCAAAGCACATTTAAAAAAAACTGAAACAAATTCCCCGGAATAGCTTCCAACGCGCCGTAAGCTTCATGCGCGATTACTTCAGGGTATCCCGCGCAATACGCGGAAAAAAGAGCCTGATAGGAAGAACTGTCACCTAACTCCATTATTGCCGCGATACACGCGGAAACAAGCGGGTAATTAACAGCGGCTCCGGATTTAACCAATATATTTTTGCTTATTAAATAATTATTAAGATTTTCTATTATATTGCGGTTTCCCTTTCCTATTATTCCTATGGTTATTAATATATCAGCGGAGTTTTCAGAATTTGGATTTTCAAGAAATATCTTCCAAAGATCCTCGGCTCTGGAAAAATCAGAAACAACAGGTGATTCAATTGAATTAATAGTATTATTGTTTGTATCACAAAATAAAAATGAAGTTAAAAAAATAAAAAAAACAAATATACCAAACCTAAACATTTATCACCTCTAAAAATCCTTAAATAATCTGTTCCGGAAGAGGAACCGAAATATTTCCCGTATCAGCTTCTTCTTCCAGCACCCTGAATGGAAGTTCGTCTTCATCATCATCCGGTAACATATTAAAAACTTCGCACAGTATATGGTTACGAGTCGCAATCGGAAGCGGGTCCGCTTCCAGGCGTAAAACTGATGTATTTGTTTCCTGATGATATTCCACAGAACGAACAGTCGCGGGCATGCAAACAGGAATTTTATTTATCGAAAATTGCACTTTCAAACGCAGCCCTGCGGAAGCCTGCCCATGCACTTTAAAAGCGCATCCGGTATCGGATATATCTTCCAGCATACACCTTAAACCCGCGGACCTTTCCAGTTTATGAGGGTTATCAATATCATTAACAAGATAAACAAAAGCCGCCTTTTTAAATTTTATACGCATGGATTTACGTTTTTGGGTTCTAAAAAGCGAATCATTATGCTCTACTTTTAACGATGAAATACCTTTGGAAAAAACTTCGTCTATAACTTCCGAATCAAACACATAACCGGCGTCATCTTCACGCCAGAAATAAACCGATATTTTTACGCCATGCCATTGCATGGAAGCGGCTGATTTTGTATTAATGGGGCGGGAAATGGTAAGATAATTACCAAAGTTTTTTACTACTTCGGATTTATAAACGCCTGTTCCGGCTACTAAAATCCGTAAGGGCTGCCCCTCGCTGATTTGGCGGGAATTGGTAATACGGGATTTATTTTCCGATGTTTCAAGTTCAATCTTTTTAAAATAATCGAAAAGCTTGGAAAGAAATATCTGGGTAACGGGATCGCTATATTCTCCTGATAATTGAACGGTTTTTACCATAGAACGAATGACAATTTCAAACTGTGATTGTGAACTAAATATGCTTATAGGGTCTTTTAAATTACAAGCCGC
>WQXE01000100.1 GCA_009784995.1 Treponema sp.
GGGTCTAAAAGAACTATTACAGATGGAAAGTGTTCTGGAAATAGAAAAAGATCGAGACAGTGAGCATTATTGGCAGGATGTGCAGCCTCTGTTAGATGAAGCGGTGCAGGTTTTTTGCAATGAACGTGAAAGAGAAGGAAAACACACAGAAAATGATATAATTTCCAATCTTGAAAAAATCGAAAAATCGCTGGAAATGATTAACACTTTTGTTCCAACGATTGAGCAGACATTAAAAGACAATATAAAAACGCGTTTTTCAGAATTACTTGGAAACCAAATTGACGAAAACAGGATATTGGCAGAAACAGCTTCATTATTGTTAAAATATACAATATCAGAAGAAATTTCTCGTTTGTCGTCACATTTGACCGAATTCAGAAAAGAAACAGAACATAATCCGCGTCCTGGAAAAAAACTGGATTTTTTATGTCAGGAAATAAACAGGGAAATAAACACAATTGGTTCAAAGAGTGCTATAATAGAAGTAAACAGCGAAGTTGTAAAAATGAAAGAAATGCTGGAAAACATCAGGGAGCAGTTAAGAAATATAGAGTAGGAGAATATGAGTAAAAATATTAAAATTGCTATTTCAGGAAGAAGCGGCTGCGGCAATACGACCGTAAGTAAAATGATCGCGGACGCGCTGGGATTGTGTTTTATTAATTTTACATTTCGTTCCCTCGCAAAAGAGCGTAACCTGGAATTAAAAGATGTACTAACACTTGCCGCGAAAGATGATTCGATAGACAAAGAAGTAGATACAAGGCAGGTTCAGCTCGCGATGGAAAGCGGCGGTTGTGTGCTTGGCTCGCGTCTCGCGATTTGGATGTTAAAAGACGCTGATTTAAAAGTTTATTTGGACGCGACACCGAAAACTAGAGCCGCGCGCATTGTAAACAGGGAGGGTGGCAGCCTAGAAGAAATCGCCGTTTTTACAGCAGATCGTGACAGGCAGGATCACGGACGATACCTGCGGATTTATAATATTGATACCGATGATTATAGTTTCGCGGATTTAATAATTGATACAGATAATATTAATCCCCAGCAGATTACAGAAATAATCATTAATAGAGCAAAGATGATTCACACGGAGGCACAGAGACACGGAGGACACGGAATTAATTAATAATGATTATTGGAAAAAACTTACCGACGACAAAAGATAATGTATCTGCGAAAAATGCTGTTGCTTCCAAAGCGCAATCTTCTGCGCAAACATCCAAGCCATCACTTTCTGCCGCTCAAAATATACCCAGAACCGCGGCTTCTTTAATATCCGCGGCAGGGCTTCCGGCTGATAAACTTTCATCTTCAATTGTTTCGTTTCTGCGGTTCTTTTCCCTGCCTTTAAAACCACAGATGTTAGCCGACATGCGCCGCAATGTTTTTGCCAAGCAGTCCGCGCAGACTACACAACAATCAAATCAAACCGTAAATCATAGTGATTCCCAAAATACTTTAACAACAACCAAATTCTTTGATACTCCTAAAGGACGGGAAGTGCTTGCCTTGGTAGCTGCCGCCTCTGAAAGTAAGGGAGTAGAACTTTCTCCAAAAGGTCTTGAATCGTACGCGCACGCTGTCGATCCCGATTCGCGTCAGAATGGAGAAGGACGTAAACAAAACAAAGAAAAGAAAGAAAAAGATTCTGAGCAAACTGAATTTATATCCGCGGAAGTAATTAAAAAAAAGGTTTTTGATTATTTGGATGAAAATCCGCTTATCGATATTTTAAATAAATTACCTTGCAAAAACGGACAGCGCTGGATTGTACTTCCATTTGATTTTTCTAATGACGGTAAAGAATATAAAGTTTCAATGAGAATATTAATCGATAAAGACAAAGAACAAACTTTATGTATGGCTCTCGATATTACTATCAGTAGCGAACAATTAGAAAATAGCGATAAAGAAAAAAACAATAACGATAATCGACAGGTTTTTGTAATGGAAATCGCGAATGAAAAACCTGTTAGAGTTTCTGTATACCTTCAACCAGGATTGCCAGAAAAAAAGCATACTCGATTTAAAGAGGAAATTTCCAGTCTTTTTGATATTCCCATCGAACGTATTTTTGTAAAAAATAATACAGAATCCTTTCCATACGAATCCGGATGCGGCGAAGATTTAACACCGATAAACGAGGTAGTGTAGCGTGATAAAAAGAAAAATAGCATCGGCTATTGGTTATACCAAAGGGGATATCGCGCCGGTTTTATTGGCATCCGGCAAAGGTAAACAAGCAGAGCAGATAATTAATGTCGCCCATGAAGCCGGAATTGAAGTTGTCGAAGATTCGGCTCTTGCCGCTTTGCTTGATACAAGCGCCAAACCCGGCGATTTTATACCACCAATTTGTTGGGAAGCCGCCGCGAAAGTACTGGCATTTGTAATGAAAACCGCAAAAAACGAACCAGTTTAGTACCATTTTACATTGTAAAACCCCTTGACAAAAATCCTTCATTTTGGGAGTATGAAGAAGGTATTTATACCTATTTGCGGCTGTCGTATAATGGCTATTACCCTAGCCTTCCAAGCTGGTGACGTCGGTTCGATTCCGATCAGCCGCTTCTCTATGGTCTTTTTTTTAATTGTAAAAAAAAGACTGGCGTCTGCCTTCGGGCAGTCGCTTCAGTGTCTATTTTTTATAGTCGCTGATGCTCAATAGATTTGTTGAAAGTAACATTGGGGCGCATAGCTCAGCTGGTTAGAGCGCTTGTTTTACACGCAAGATGTCCCTGGTTCGAATCCGGGTGTGCCCAAATTATTTTGTCAATTTTGTCAACTTCGGAGGAAAAAAATGAAAAAACTAATTTGCGCTTGTTTAATAATTATTTCGGTAATGTCAATTTCATGCCGCGGAAGAACGGATCCTAACCTCGTTAATCATACGGGAGTTACTGTGCGTCTGCTTACCGATGCCACAGGGGTTGATGACAGGTCTTTTAATGCCGCTGCCTGGCGCGGAATTCTTGAGTTTTACGGTGATACCTGGGCTAATACAAGACTTAGAGGAACAGCTTACGATTGGGTTACCGCCGCGGATCGCAGTATGTACATTCCAAACTTAAGACAAGCAACTGATGAAGGTTACGATTTAATTATAGCTACTGGTTTTACCTGGGATGAAGCTTTAGACAGAGTAGCCGCGGACAATCCTAATCAAAAATATTTGATAGTTGATGTTGACTGGCTTAGTTCGCCTAATGTTATGCAGGCAGTTTACGCCGAACATGAAGGTTCTTATCTTGTTGGTGTCGCCGCGGCGTTAAAAGCGGTGGAAGATGGTATTGTTAATCCTCGTTTTGGTTTTATCGGCGGAGTACCCGGCGCGGTAATAACAAAATTTGAAGTCGGTTTCGTGCAAGGAATTTTATCTGTAATTCCAAACGCTCAGATTGTTGACTACTATGTAAATAGCTGGGGCGAACCCGCTCTCGCGAAAATACAGGCAATGAACTGGTATGATTCCGGGGTTTACGCGATTTTTTCCGCTGCCGGAAACAGCGGTAATGGTACGATCGCGCAAGCAAGAGAATATCGCGCCGCAGGCAGAAATGTATGGGCTATCGGTGTAGATTCGGATCAATTTGAAGATGGATTATATAATGATACAGAATCCGCGGTACTTACTTCGATGCTTAAACGTGTAGAAAGCAGTGTGTTATACGCGTTAAACGCGGTTAGAAATAATACTTTTAACCCAAGGGTAATTACTTTTGATTTAAAAGCTGATGGCGTCGGTTATTCATCCGCGAACAGCGCTTTAAGCGCCGATATTATCGCGAAACTGGAAATTGTTAAAGAACAAATATCAAATGGTCAGATTGTAGTAGCGGCGACACTTGCCGAAGCTATGAGGCTCCCCGGTTTTCCGCGAAATTTAAGAGCGATTGACGACTAATATAAAAAGACTATTCAATAAAATACTCAAACCTCAATCCAATTTACGAGGTTCGTTCTTCGACATTTTTATGGGTTCTAATGCCGTTATCTCGGCGGCGGTTGTATTTTTAGGTTTTCTTGTCGCTACTTTACTTTTATATATCATTGGAAGAAATCCGGCAGATATGTATGAAGCGATATTGCAGGTTGTAAGCGGATTTGATTCACGGCGCGGAACGTGGAATGTACGTTATATCGGCGAATGGCTTGTTGTTTCCATGCCGCTTATTTTATGCGGTTTAAGTATGGGGTTTTCCGCCAGAGCCGGATTATTTAATATAGGAGCGGAAGGACAATATATAATTGGGTTAACAGCGGCGCAAATTATTGCGCTTTCTTTCGCGCAAGTAACTTTTTTACATATGTTTGCCGCTGTGTTAGGCGCTATAATCGCGGGCGCCGCCTGGGGTGGTATCGCGGGTTTTTTAAAAGCCAGGTACAAAGTTTCGGAAGTTGTTACAACCATCATGATGAATTATATCGCTCTTTATCTCCATCGTCTAATTACTTTAAGAATACCCGGCAGCAATAGTTTTAGTACGCCTGCTTTTCCGGAAACCGCGATGCTTACAAGTAATTTTTTATCATCACTTACAAATAATTCTAGATTAAATAACGGTCTTTGGTTAACAATCGCGGCAGTTTTAATTTATTGGTTAATCATGGAAAAAAGTACGTTTGGGTTTTCTATACGAGCCGCGGGTCTTAACAGAGAAGCCGCGTTTTACGCCGGGATAAAAGTAAAAACAAATATTGTAATTGCTTTATCAGTTTCAGGAGCGTTCGCCGGGCTTGCAGGGGCTGTTATATCGCTTGGAATATTTACACAAGGACGTGTTTTATCAGCGTTTGAAGGTTATGGTTTTGAAGGAATCGCTGTAGCTCTCGCCGGGAATTGCTCTGCGATAGGAATGTCAGTTATGGGATTACTTTTTGGAATGTTAAAATCAGCGCAGCCATTAATGCAGTCACGCCAAATTCCAAAAGAAATAGTTTCGATCATTATAGGGCTTGTTGTGGTTTTTATAGCGTTAAAACCCGGATTACACATGTTAGCTGAATGGCGGCAAAAAATTAAAGCGCAAAAAGGTGAAATATGACAAACATGCTTCCTTCTACTTTAATGATTGTTTCCCCCATTTTGATTGCCGCGATTGGCGGAATAATATGTGAGCGAGCGGGAGTTGTAAATATCGCGCTTGAAGGGCTCATGTCGATAGGTGCGATGACCGCCGCGATTATACATGTTTTACTGGAGACAACAATTGGTTTTTCAATTCCATTGGCGCTTGTTTTGGCGGCCGCGAGCGGCGGTTTGTTTTCGCTAATTCACGCGTTTGCTTCCGTTACATTAAAAGCCGATCAAATTATTTCCGGTACAGGAATTAATTTGCTTTCCAATGGCATTACTGTTTTTGTTTGTCAGCTTGTTTTCCGCATGGATCGCAGCGTTAGTTATAGAATGGGAATGCAAACAAGTTTTTTTGATGTTTATCCTACAGTGTGGATCGCTCTTATTATACTGGCGTTAACATGGTTTGTTATGTACAAACGTCCTGTAGGACTTCGTCTTCGTGCCGCGGGGGAAAATCCGCAGGCGCTTGCCGCTTGCGGTGTTAATGTAATTAAGATTCGCTATATTGCTATAATTATTTCCGGTATTCTCGCGGGTCTTGCCGGCGCGTGTGTCGTTCTTACTCAGGATATTCAATTTACTGTTAATACGATTAACGGAAAAGGCTTCATCGCTCTTGCCGCGGTTTCCTTCGGACGCTGGGTTCCGTTAGGCGTACTTGGCGCGAGTCTATTGTTTGGTTTTTCGCTGAGTTTCGCCGTTAATGTATTTAACTTTAGAAGCCTCGATTTTATACCCTCGGAAGTGTTCAATATGCTGCCGTACCTTATCACTTTACTCACTCTTGTCATTTTTAGTGGTAAGGATTACGCCCCCAGAAGTATAGGGCAGCCCTATGATAAGTCAAAAAATTGATATTTATACCAAAAAATACCAAAAAATCATAAAAAGTTGCATTTTAATTTAAATCAATTAGAATTAAAATAGGGTATTTTTTACATTATATGGAAAAAAAGAAGAAATCACGTTTACGAGTCCTCTATGGTATCATCATAATAAATACCATTTTCGTAATCCTTTCCGGGTCTATTATCCTCATTTCCATGTGGGTCAGCTCAGAAAGGAATGTACGTGTTTTAGTTGATGAATTAAAAGATGAGATTCAAAACACTGTTTATAGTGAAACATTCAGGTTTTTTAACCAAACCATGATTGTAAACCAGAGTATTACCCACCTTTTATACAGAAATTTTGAAGATCCTGTAAATAATGAGATAGAACGCGAGCAGCTGCTTAGTTATTACAGAGAAAAAATGAAATTTCACCCCTGGTTTAAAAAAGTCTTTTATTCTGATACCGATGGAAATATAGTTATTCTTTTCCGGATGCAGGACGGGTCGTTTTCCAGGCGTTTTGTTACAAATAACGGGCAAGAAATTTTTATCCGCTGGGAGCATGAATGTGTAACATCTTATGGTTCATATCCTAATTCTATTGAACCTGCAGAAATTGGTTTTGATCCGCGCAGACAAATTTGGTATAACATGGCGCTTAAAGAAAGGGGAATAATTTGGGCTCCTGTCGCTTTATTAACTACAGATAATCTTCCGGGTTTGACCAATTCGATTCCTCTATTTGACCATTTTGGGCA
>WQXE01000101.1 GCA_009784995.1 Treponema sp.
GAAAGCATACTGGAAATTGATTGTGAAAAACTGCTTAGTATTATCTTAGGTTCAAGCAGATCGGATTCAAGCTGAGCCTGCGCGAAAGAAAAAACACTTTCGGCGTTGCTTACAAGATTTCTGCGTACGATATTTCTTGTAAACATATAACTGGAAAAAACCATTAACGCGAACGCGATAATCGTAAAAACTAATTGTATGTATGGTAAATGAAACTTTGGAAATTTCATAAAATCGACCCGGCTCCCTATTAATATTACAAAAATTATTATACCATAATATAGAATATTTTTCTAATATTTAAAATAGTCAGTTTTAAAAAATATGGGGGTATATTATGTCAATATCATTATATGGAAGATCTTTGCTTACCTTATTGGATTATTCTCCGGAAGAAATCCGTTATTTATTAGACCTTTCAAAAAAGGTTAAAAATGAAGCTAAAAAAGGCAAGGTTTTTAAACGATTCGAAGGAAAAACACTTGCTCTACTTTTTGAAAAACGTTCTACAAGAACAAGATGCGCTTTTGAAACCGCGTTTGGCGAAGAAGGAGGTCACCCTGTTTTTCTTTCAACGCAGGACATTCAACTTGGCGGTAAAGAATCATTGGAGGACACTGCCCGCGTTTTAGGCAGAATGTTCAGTGCCATTCAGTTCAGGGGTTTCAAACAGGAAACAGCGGAAATCCTCGCGAAGTATTCAAATGTTCCGGTTTATAACGGACTTACAGACCTTTACCACCCGACTCAGGCGCTCGCGGATATTTTGACACTGGAAGAAAGTTTTGGAGACGCTAAAGGAAAAAAACTCTGTTATATCGGAGACGGCAGAAACAATGTCGCGAGTTCATTAATGATAATTTGCGCGAAACTTGGAATAAACTTTACGGTTATTACACCTGAAGAATTAAATCCTGATAATGAACTTCAGCAAAAATGCGGCGCTCTAGCGAAAATATCCGGCGCTGTAATAAAAGTTACTTCTGATATAAACGCGGTAAAAGACGCGGACGCGCTTTACACAGATGTCTGGACTTCGATGGGTGAAGAAGAAAAAAAAGAACAACGCGTAAAACTTTTAAGTCCGTATCAGGTAAATCAAAACTTAATGGATAAAACAGGTAAGAGGGATACGATATTCCTGCACTGTCTGCCGGCTGTTAAAGGCGAAGAAGTTACCGCCGATGTCATCGACGGAGCGCGAAGCAAAGCGTGGGATCAGGCTGAAAACCGCAAACACACGATAAAAGCCGTGATGCTCGCGACATTAAAAAAATGAGTATCAGGAAAAATAATGGAAACTTCATTTAGAATTTATACAGACGGCGGATGTTCGGGAAATCCGGGTCCCGGCGGCTGGGCATATGTTATGGTACAAAACACTTTCCAGGGTGATGTTGTAATCGCGAAAAACCTGGGATCGGAAATTGATACTACCAACAATAAAATGGAATTAACCGCTGTTATCATGGCGTTACGCGCGCTTAAAACCATGAAAGACACGCCGCGACAAACCGCTGTAATAACAGATTCTCAGTATGTGCAAAAAGGAATAACCGAATGGATACATACATGGAAACGCAATTCATGGAAAACAAGCGATAAAAAACCGGTTAAAAATAAAGAATTATGGCTGGAACTTGATTCCTTAGCGGCGGAGTTTCAGCTTAAATGGGAATGGGTCAAAGGTCACGCCGGAAATGAATTTAACGAACTTTGTGATGCCATGACCCAAGAAGCAATATTGACAATAAAATAAAAATAAAGAATTTACCACGAATCCCACGAATGTTCGCTTAGATATCGTACGGTAATTTCGTGATGGTTCGTGTGGTTCGTGGTTAAAAATTATTAATTCATTAATGGTATCATCTGCCGTGGCATTGTTTGTACTTTTTCCCACTGCCGCACGGACACGGGTCGTTACGCCCAACTTTGGGCTGATTGCGTACCACAGTCGCGTTGTCGGGACGGCTTGCTCTTTGCATAGGGGATGCCGCCGGCGCTTTTTGCGGCGTTCCGCCAAACGAACCTCCGAATGAACCAATACTTTTGTGACTTGCTGATTGATTTTGACCAATAGATCGGCTTTGAGGTCTTCGCGTTTGTCCGTCCGCTATTTGGATGCGAATTAAATGCAGACGCGACGCGATTTCCTGCCTGATTTCTTCGATCATTTTTTCGAATATCTGGAAACCTTCTACCTTGTACTCTGTAAGCGGATTTTTTTGCGCGTAATGGCGAAGGTATACAGCTTCGCGCAACGCTTCCATGTTTTCAAGATGGTCAAGCCATTTGCGATCAATCGCGTTTAAATAATTATCACGGATAAATAAATTTAGATATTCCGCTCCGATAAGCGATTCTTTATTAACAAGATCTTTTTCCAAATCATCTACAATAAGTTTTTCAAGAATTTCCGCGTTTTTAAATTCTTTGCTGTCTTGCTCTACAGTAAGTGTATAACCAAATTTTGTACGCAGGTTCTCGGTTAAATCTTTGTATGCCGCAATAAAATCATTTCTGCTGGCTTCGTTATAATCGTCGATATAATCACCAACAATATCTAGCGTAGCGTCATTTACGCGGTTTTTCAAATTTGTATCTACGAGTATCGCGTCACGCTGTTCATAAATAAACTTGCGCTGCTGGTTTAATACATCGTCGTATTCCAGAAGATGTTTGCGGATTTCAAAGTTGCGCTCTTCTACTTTCTTTTGCGCGTTTTCTATACTGCGGTTTAATATCGGATGATAAATCGGATCCCCGCCTGTCATGCCAATTCTTGACATTATTCCTTTCATTTTATCGCCGCCAAAGAGACGCATTAATTCATCGTCCATCGATATAAAAAACTTGCTCTTTCCCGGATCGCCCTGTCGCCCTGATCTGCCTCGAAGCTGGTTGTCGATACGGCGGCTTTCATGGCGCTCCGTACCAATTACATAAAGACCGCCAAGTGATTTTACTTCTTCGTAATCACTTTTCCATTTTTCGTATTCTTCTTTAAATATCGCAGCGTATTGTTCTTCTGTCACATTGGTACCCGCTCTGCGTCTCGCGCGATGTTCGGGATTTCCGCCAAGTTTAATGTCCGTGCCGCGCCCCGCCATGTTAGTCGCGATTGTAACAGAACCTTTCGCGCCTGCCTCGGCTATAATTAACGCTTCGCGCGCGTGGTTTTTCGCGTTTAAAACTTCATGGCGCACTCCCTTGCGCGAAAGTAAATTGGAAATTTTTTCAGATTTTTCGATAGAGACAGTTCCTACCAGCATAGGTTGTCCCTTATTGTAAGCGTCAGCGATTTCGTCGCATAACGCTTTGTATTTATCCGCTTCGCTAAGATAGACTAAATCGTCATCGTCTTTTCTTGCGACAGGTTTATTTGTAGGAATTACAACAACGTCAAGTTTGTAGATTTTATTAAACTCGACAGCTTCGGTATCGGCGGTTCCTGTCATGCCGGAAATCTTTTTATACAACCTGAAGTAATTTTGGAAAGTGATTGTCGCGAGCGTTCTGTTTCTTTGCGCTATTTTAATCCGTTCTTTCGCTTCGATAGCCTGATGGAGTCCGTCAGAATAACGCCTGCCGTGCAGAATACGCCCCGTAAACTCATCAACAATTTGAACCTGACCGTCTTCTACGACATAATCAACATCAATATGAAAAAGCTTATGAGCTCTTAACGCTTGTGTAAAATAATGAAGGTATTCAAAGTTTTCTTCGTCTACAATCGCGCCTTGTATAAGGTTTCGCTTTTTTAGGATTTCTTCTATATTGGTTAACCCCTGATTACTAAAAGAAACATTTTTATTTTTTTCGTTTATTTTATAATCTCCGATAACTTCCTCTCCGCGTGTTTCGTCGGGATATTCGCCGTTTTCTTTTTTTTGTATTTCGCGAAGTCCACCCAAAAGTTTATCAACTTCCGCGAACTTAGCAGTATCATCTTCCGCCGCTCCAGAAATAATTAATGGCGTGCGGGCTTCGTCAATTAAAATCGAATCAATTTCGTCTACAATACAAAAATTATGTTTGCGTTGAACACGATGCTCGGTTTCACGGTGCATATTATCGCGCAGATAATCAAAACCAAATTCATTATTAGTGCCGTAGGTTATATCGCAGGCATAGTTTGATTTTCGTTGTACATTATCCATATTGGAAAGAATCGTTCCTACAGTTAATCCAAGATAACTAAAAATGGGACGCATCCAGTCAGAGTCACGGCTAGCGAGGTAATCGTTAACAGTAACAACATGAATGCCGTTTCCGGGAATGGCGTTAAGGTAAGCGGCGGCAACCGACATAAGGGTTTTGCCTTCGCCGGTTTTCATTTCTACGATTTTTCCCTGATGCAAAACGATCCCGCCTAAAATCTGTACATCGTAGGGACGCTCACCAATCGTACGCCAAGCGGCTTCTCTTGCCAGCGCGAAAGCTTCGGGTAAAATGCTTTCCAGGCTTTCGCCGTTTTCATGGCGTTTTCTGAATTTTTCGGTCTGAAAGGGAAAATCCTGAGCGCTTAGGGATTTTGCCCAATCGTCTTTATCGTTGACCATTTTTAATATAGGTTGAAGGGCTTTAACATCGCGTTCGTTCTGCGAACCGAACAGCGCCTTAAAAAATTTATCAAGCATAGAAACAGTGTAACAAAAAAAAGATGTAGTTTCAATTACTTCTTTAATTTAGGGAACCTCTAAAAACTCTTTTTAGAGGTTCCCACAGATAATAAATTAAAGCTTTTTGAGGCTTTTAGCCTCAAAAAATGATATAATGAAATCAATTTCAAAAAACTATTTTAGTTTTTTGAAATTACCTCTATAATGAAGTCATGCCGATTTTGATTGTTTCCAATTTATACAAACGCTTTAATTTGGAGGCGGGTTTTTTTGCCCGTTTTGGCCGGTTTGTAAACGCTGTAAATGATATTTCTTTTTTTATAGAAAAAAACGAAGCTTATGGCTTGGTTGGAGAATCAGGCTGCGGCAAAACTACTACAGCTCGCTTGCTGGTGCGCATGTATGATTCAGACAGCGGAAAAATTATATATAACGACAATGATAAACCTTTAGATGTTACAGTATTAAAAAAAGACGCGCTCAAACAATACCGCGAAAAAGTGCGTTACATTTTTCAGGACCCCGCGAGATCGTTAAATCCGCGCATGACCGTTTATGAGGTACTTGTTTCGGGCTGTAGAAAACCCTTAAAAAAAAGAGGTATCAATGAAACGCGATTGCGCGAAAAAGCGGCGGCAATTATGGAAGAAGTCGGATTGCAAACAGGTGATCTTGAAAAACGCCCGTCAGAATTTTCAGGTGGTCAGCGTCAAAGAGTTTCTATAGCAAGAGCGTTATTAATGGAACCGGAAATTTTAATATGCGACGAAGTTATTTCCGCTCTTGATGTTTCGATACAGGGACAGATTTTAAATCTGTTACTCGACATCCGAAAAAAAAGAAATATTTCATTTTTATTTATCGCGCATGATTTAAAAGTAGCCAGCTATTTTTGCGACCGCATCGGTGTAATGTACAAAGGAGAATTAATGGAAGAAGCGCCGGCGGCTTCTCTTTATAAAGAAGCAAAACATCCGTATACAAAACTTTTATTTTCTTCGGCAGCTGGAGCTGAAAAGGAACCTCACACGGAGGCACAAAGGCACGGAGGACACGGAGTTAATAAAAATGATCAAAAACAAAATATTCTTTGCGCCTCTGCGCCTTTGCGAGATAAAAATGGGGATAATTGCTCGTTTGCGCCGAGATGCCCGCATGCAACAGAACGATGCTTACAAGAACAACCATCATTAAAACAAATTGGCGAAGGGCATTTAATTAGATGTTTTAATTATCAACAACACCACCCTGAAGGGTGGGGTATTAAACCCGCCTGCGAATAAAAACGATTGATTATTTTCCATGAGAAACAGACAGTACGTCCGCTCCGCGTTCCAGCGCGACCATTCCGGTTCGGGCAAGTTCAAGTATGCCGTGCGGACGCAAAAGCAAAAGCAAGCCGTTTAACTTTTCCAGATTGCCTGTAGCTTCTATTGTAATGGTAGACTGTGATACATCGACAATACGGGCGCGGAATATACCGGCAATTTCCATAACCGCGGGTCGGTTTTTTTCGTCCGCGCCAATTTTTACAAGCATGATTTCACGGCGCAGACAGGTAGCGCTGTCAAGACCGCGCACGGCGATCACATCAACAAGTTTTTCAAGCTGTTTGATTATTTGATCGAGTATTCGCTCTTCGCCTGTAACCGCGATTGTCATTCTGGAAATAGAAGAATCCTCAGTTTCTCCCACCGTCAAACTGTCAATATTAAATCCTCTCCGGCTAAAAAGACCTGATACCCTGCTTAATGTTCCGGCTCTATTTTCTACAAGCGCCGAAACAACATGCTGTTTTATTAATCGCTTTTTACTTTTAGGTTTTTGATCGCCGTTCATTTTATACTCGTATTATTTTTTTCTTAATGTAGCGGCGTTCGCGATAAGCTGATTTATTCTAACAAGTTCTTCCCGGATTTCCCTGATTTTATCCAATGCGGCTTGATATCTACCCGCTAAAATATCAGCTTCTGCCTGATCCAATAAATTAAAAACACGAGCCATTC
>WQXE01000102.1 GCA_009784995.1 Treponema sp.
TAACGATGTTCTTCCGATAAACTTAATACCACGCCTTTTTTTAGAGAAACTTCTTTGTGGCGTTTTTCCCAATCTTTAAGGTTAAAGATTATTGAGTCATTAAGTTTTGAACTTTCAGATTTAACTCCTTCTCCCGAAAGCCTTGTAAGTAATTCTATTATTTCATCGGCGGTTGTGTTGTTGTCAAATGAACGGACAGCGGAATCCTTGCCTAATTCAAAACGCGCGACTGTATTTCCAATCATCGGATCTGTTTTGCTGATATCTAAAATCGACGCGAGTTTGATAAGATCGTTAAAATTAATTTCCGGGTAAACGAGTATCGAAAAGCCCGAATCAACCGCGATTACCGGAGAGTTTTGTTTTTCCTGTTCTTTTGTAAATAAACCGGCGCCCGATTTGTATAATCCGTTTTCTGTTTTTACAATCAAACCCGTTCTTTCCAACGCGTCAAAAAATGTATCAATCTTTATATCTGTGCCGGAATCAGTCTGCACTTTTAATACTTCGATTATTCTTCTTAGATTTTTTTCCGGTATCCCTTCAGAATCACTTGTTATGGACTGTATAAAATTGTGAATAAAATTTACCGCTTCTCGAATCTTGTTTTTATAAAGCGGCGGCAGTATTTCCGAAGTTGGGTTTAAATCGCTGTATACAATTATCGCCGCGGCGAAATATTCCATTCGTTCAAACGAAGAAATCGAAATAAAATCTTCAAAATATTTTTTTTCCGGGATTATTTTTTCTTCTTTAATATAAAAAAGCCCCATAACCTGTAATATGCCGAAAGTTTTTTCTATATCAAGACCCGGAAAAAGCGTTTTCGCTTCCTGTTTGACACGCTTTCTGATTTGACCTTCAGGAACATAAAAAGAATCAAAACCGTAAGTAAACGAATAAAGAGCGGCAAGGAGTAAATCGTTCATTACAGGCGCGGCGGGTTTTGCCGCTGTTGTTTCAGCCGCTGTTGTTTCAACCGCGGTTACAGGTGTATCAATTTTTTCCGCGGCTTCGTCTTCTGTCGAAAATAAAACAGAAGTTTCATTTGTAATAGGCAAAAGGACAGGTTTTAAAACAGGGTTTAAAGCCAGACAGGTTTTCGCTTTTGTAGCGTTTGTATTAAGGCTCATGGTTTTAAATACATTTGGCTTTTCTTCGGTAAAACGGTAAAGGATAAAACGTTCTTCCAGATTTACTATTATATCCTGAAGCTGCGCGAAACTAACTTCGCCGCTAAAAAAATTTTGCATTTGTTCAAACGAAGGTTCGTTTAAAATCGCGATAGCCGCGATAATTTTTCTGTCGGATTTATCTATGTATGAACCGATTGTTTTTTGAATCTCGTCACTTAATAAAAACGCTTCCAAATCGTTTAAAAGCTGTTGTTTGTTAAAAGGAGTTTTTATTTTTCCAAACACGCTTCGAATCAATTCAAAAAATAAATTGTCCGCCATTGTCATTAAAGTGGATTTCCAAAAATCTACAGGACGAAAACTTTCATTTTTCATTTATTTGTACCTTTTTTAATTTCATTTATTTTCCCATTTTTGAATTGAGTATTTATAACCTTGTTCCGCCAAAAATTTCTGACGGTTCGCCGCGAAGTCCTCTTCTACTGTATAACCCGAAACAAGAGAAAAAAATAGAGCGTTGCGGCGGCTTTTTGGCCTTAGGATGCGTCCAAGCCGCTGAGCTTCTTCCTGCCTTGAACCGAAAGAACCGGAAACCTGAATCGCCATAGAAGCGTCGGGAAGATCAATCGCGAAGTTCGCTACCTTTGATACAACAATGACCCGGACTTCGCCTTTTTTAAAGCTATTGTAAATTCGCTCTCTTTCCGCGTTTGGTGTTTTCCCTGTAATAAGCGGAACATTTAAAAGATCCGCGAGAGAGTTTAACTGCGCCAAATATTGACCGATAACAAGGATTTGATCGTCGTTGTGGTTTTCTATCAATTGTAAAACGATATTTTCCTTTAAAGGATTTTCCGCGGCTATCCTGTATTTTTCTCTTGGCGCGGCTGTAGCGTAAGGTATTTTTAGATTCGCGGGCAGGTCAAGTCTTATTTCTGTGCATAAAGCTTCCGCGATCCAGCCTTTGTTTTCCAGGTCTTTCCAGGGGACATCGTAACGTTTTGGACCTACAAGGCTGAAAACCGCGTCCTCTTCTCCGTCTTCGCGAATTAAAGTCGCCGTAAGCCCAAGGCGCCTTATCGCCTGAAGTTCCGCCGTTACGCGAAACACAGGAGCTGGAAGAAGATGCACTTCGTCATAAATTACAAGCCCCCATGATCTTTCGCGAAAAAGTTGAAAGTGCGGAAAGTCGCCTGTTTTATCGGGTCTCCATGAAATTATCTGGTAAGTCGCGACAGTTACAGGAGCTACTGTTTTTGAATCTCCTGTGTACTCCGCGATTTGTTCTTTTGTTAATTCTGTTTTATCCAAAAGTTCGTTAATCCATTGATGAACCGCCGCGACATTTGTTGTTAAAATTAATGTATTGGTTTTTAACATCGACATTATCAGCATGCCTACAATTGTTTTTCCTGACCCGCAGGGGAGAACTATAACTCCGTAACCTGTACCCGCTCCTCCGCAGCCAACTACCGAATTCGCGGCGGTTATCTGATAATCGCGCGGTGTAAAGCGCCTTAAATTAATTTCCAAATCTTCGCCTTTTACAAGCGGCGCGATATCCTGCGTAGGCCAGCCCGCGCGTATCAATTCCCGTTTGACTGTTCCTCTGTCGATTAAAGAAAGAGAAAAACCTTTTGATGTTTTTGTTAAATATTTTTCCAGAGCTTTTATATTTTCGATTTCAAGGCGGATTATCTCATCATCAATTTGAAGCGCTAATCTGTTTTGTGTATCATCATCATCCTGTATCATTAAAATTTTTCCGTAACGGGACATTAAATGAGAAAATCCTTCTATAATACCATCAGGTACATCATAACGGCTGAATTCTTTTAAAGCTTTTATTACATCAGAAGGAGTTAACCCCGCGCTTGCCGCGTTCCACAAAGAAAGCGCGGTAATACGGTAAGTGTGGATATGTTCAGGCGATTTTTCAAGTTCGGCAAAAGGCATTATAGCCTGCCTGGCTTCTTCAGCACTATCACAATGGACATCAAGAAGCAGGGTTCTGTCGCTTTGAATGATAAGAGGTTTTTGCATAATTTTATGTCAATTAATAATGTAGATACATTATTAATCGTACCAAAGGTACGCGACTTCCTTATTTATTGCATTTTCATACGAAAATGCGGTGTCTGTCCACAAAGTAACCGACTTTGTGGACAGACACTTAATATTAGATTGAATAAACTTGAATTGCAAGATTAATACATGTATACTCAATTATGTCCTTATTGATAAGTTTTCTATTATTTTGCGCGGTTGCTTTTTCTGCCGTGTTTTTTATCAGAAAACGCGTCGAAAAACGTACCTTCGAACTTGCCACGCAAACCGTGAAAATGGCAAAAAATATTGAATATGCCAAAAAACTCAGTAATGCCCTCGCGAAAATTACAAAATCCCCCGCTATATCCGCGGGAGATTTGGATACCGCGGCAGATATTATCACAAAAGAAGGATGTATCGCTTTAAATACTCACAAACTTGGCATTTGGACTTTTGTTGATGAAAACAAAAATGTTCTTAAAAATATTTCTTATTATAATTTAAGTAAGGATGAAAATTCCATTCAGGATAATTATGATTTAAGCAATCGTCAAAGATATGTAAGTTTTTTAAATACCGAACGGCTTATTGTCATGAATAATATTGATGATTGCAAGTTAATTTCATCGGCGATTGATGATGAAAGTTACGCGAGTTTGTGCGCCGCGCTGGACGCTCCCATACGCGTAGACGGCAAAGTGGTTGGAGTTGTTTGCGTTGAACAAAGTACATGCGACGAATATAAAATAGGGCGCGAGTGGACAATTGAAGAGCAAAATTTCGCGTCTTCGCTCGCGGATTTAATCGCGCTCGCGATATATGGTTATGAAAGGCACAATGCTCGCGAAGCCGCGGAAGCGGCAAACCACGCGAAATCCGCGTTTCTCGCGAATATGAGCCATGAAATTCGCACCCCAATGAACAGCATCATCGGTTTTTCCGAACTCGCTCTTGATTATGAAATCCCGCCAAAAGTAAAAGACTACCTTAATAAAATAAATGAAAATTCACAATGGCTTTTGCAAATTATAAATGACATTTTGGATATTTCCAAAATTGAATCCGGTAAAATGGAGCTTGAAAAACTTCCGTTTGATCCTCACGCGCTTTTGTCTGTCTGCCGTGCAATGATTTCGCAAAGCGCCGAAGAAAAAGGTCTTACATTGCTTTTTTACGCCGAGCCGTCAATTGGAAAAATGCCGCTTGGCGATTCCACAAGGCTGCGTCAGGGGCTTGTTAATTTATTATCCAATTCCATTAAATTTACGCAAAGCGGTACGATAAATTTAAAAATTGATTTAAAAAAAATCGATACAGATTCCGTAACTATGTATTTTGAAGTGAAAGATACGGGAATAGGAATGACACCTGATCAAATGGAAAAAATATTTGATCCGTTTACACAGGCTGATTCAGGTACCACGCGGGTATACGGCGGCACAGGACTTGGTCTTGCCATTACAAAAAGCATAGTAGAAATGATGGGTGGAAACCTTAAGGTAGAAAGTGAAGTTGGCGTTGGAACAAAATTCAGTTTTGAATTGACCTTTGATACACTGGAAGATAAAGATATATTACACGATAAAAAAATTATTCAAAACGATTTGTCAAAACCTTCGTTTGAAGGCGAAGTATTGTTATGCGAAGATAATCACATGAATCAGCAGGTTATCTGTGAACATCTTTCCAGAGTAGGTCTTAATACTGTTGTAGCTGAAAACGGCAAAATCGGCGTTCAATTAGTTAAAGACAGAAAGGATAATCAAAAAAAGCAGTTTGATTTAATTTTTATGGATATACATATGCCTGTTATGGACGGTCTTGAAGCCGCGAAAAAAATTATAGAATTAGATACCGGTGTTCCCATAATCGCGATAACCGCGAACATTATGTCCAACGCGAAAGAAGTTTACAAAACAAGCGGTATGAACGATTATATTGGCAAACCTTTTACGTCACAGGAATTATGGCGCTGCCTTTTAAAATTCTTTAAACCTATAACCTGGCAAATCGAAGAAAACCATGAAGATTCCAAAGAAAATGAAGAGTTTCAAAAGAAGTTAATATACAATTTTGTTAAAGGCAATCAATATAAACATGAAGAAATCGCGCGAGCGATTGAAACAGGAGATATTACACTGGCGCACAGGCTGGCGCATTCTTTAAAGAGTAACGCCGCGCAGCTTGGAAAAGGTCAGTTACAGCAAGCGGCAAGAGAAATTGAATCTAATTTAAAAGACAATGTAAATCTTACTACAGCTGAACAAATTAAAACGCTGGAATATGAACTAAAAAAAGTTATTACAGAACTTTTGCCGCTTGTTAATGAAACTGTAAAGCCCGAATTTGTTCAAACAAAAAAAGATGGTACATCTGATAAATCCTTTGTTGATTTATTCAATAAATTAAAACCGATGCTTGAACACGGCGATACGGAGAGCCTTAAATTTATTGATGATTTAAAATCGTTTTCCGGTGTTGACGATTCGATCGAAATTATTATACAACATATAGAGGACTTTGATTTTAATCTGGCGTTAAAAGTTTTACTTGATTTTAAGGAGAAGATGTAATTTGTATGGATAATGTAAAAAGAGACAGCTTGCTTATAGTGGACGACGATACATTGAACCTTATGGAACTAACCCACATTTTTCAGCCTTTTTACAAGATCTATGTGGCAAAAGACGGTATATCCGCTTTAAAAATCGCCCAGCGTTCTTTGCCGGATTTAATTTTACTTGATGTCATTATGCCTGATAAAAATGGTTTTGAAGTTATAAACGAATTAAAAAGTTCTGAAACAACAAAAAATATTCCCGTTATCTTTATTACAGGGATTGTGGACAAAGATTCAGAAAAAGCTGGTTTGACCGCTGGCGCTGTAGATTATATTCACAAACCATTTGACGCGTCAAACGTTAGAACCAGAGTCCGCGAGGCTATGGCTGCCGGTAAAGTAGAATAAATTATTTTTTTATTATAAAATGATAAAATGGAACCCCTAATAATAGATAAACCGGCAGTTAAAATTGTAGAGAAAATTAAGGAGCCCGAGCAGTATAAAGTTGTTCTTCTTAACGATCACTATACTACTATGGATTTTGTTGTAGAAGTTTTAATGGTTATCTTTCATAAAAGTATCGAAGACGCGAGTAAAATAATGCTGGATGTTCACAATAAAGGCAGGGGAATTGTGGGGGTTTATACCTGGGATATCGCTGTGACAAAATCCGAACAGGTTCACGCCGCGGCCGCCTCGAATCAGTTTCCATTAATGTGTGTTGTTGAACCTGCGTAATATGGAAGAAAACAGGTTTTTGTGATATAATAATTACTGGATAAGGATATATAAATGAAAATTTCCGGTCATGTACAGGCAATAATTGACGCCGCTTATAACGAAGCAAAACTTCGAAA
>WQXE01000103.1 GCA_009784995.1 Treponema sp.
ATCATGTCTACAAATTGATCCGCCATATCGACGTTTGACATTTCAAGCATACCCGCTAAAATTTTACCTTTTCCGGCAATCCCTGAAGGTCCGATATTCGCCAAACCTGAGTTATTGGATTCCCTGAATGTATTGTCTCCAGCTTTTTCAAGACCACCCTGGTTAGCGAAACTTGCCATACCAACCTGCCCGATTGTCCTTGTGGTGCCGTTGGAATAAACACCTGTAATTATACCTGATGAATCAATTTGAAAGTTATCAAGATAACCCATTCCGCGTCCGTTTTGCTCAACAGCTTTGGATGAACTGGTTTCGGCGTATTGAGTGATTGAATTGGTAAAACCGCCAACCTGACCCAGGTTAAGAATAAATTCCTGTCTTAAAGGTGTGCCGTCTTCGTTCGGTGTCGCGTTTGGAACATCGAAAGCGACGTTCATACTTACCTGCCCGGAAGCGCCGGAAACGTTACCCGCTCCGTCTTCCGCTGAAAGTAATGTACCATTATTTGAAAAGTTTACGATAAAAGTTTGAGGTCCGCCTGCCGCGGGAGCTTCTTCGCCAAACCCAACTGAGGTATTGGTAGGAAGTTCACTTTGCGGATTTACAACTACTGTAGCGTTCCAGCTATTGGCTGTTTCCGGCACCCTTGTAAATTCAACCTGCATATCATGCACTTCGCCGAAAGAGTCGTAAACTTTAATTGTTGTTGACCATGTTGACGCGCGAATTTCAGGATATGTAGCGTCTTCCGGTAATACAGGAGTGCGCTTATCAAGGTTACACGCGAACTGAACCATCGTTGTGGCTGACGCGGGGTCTTTGCCACCCATTGGAATTTCAAGCTGTTCAAGAGGGCGCGAAACATCAAGTACGTTATAACCATCAACTTCTCTTGCCATCCATCCCATTACTTTCATTCCGTTCGCGGGATTAACCATGATACCATCGGCATCTAAAGAAAACGCGCCGGCTCTTGTAAAAAGCTGTTTACCCGCGTCATCAAGAACGAAAAAACCGTTTCCTGTGATCGCTAGATCAGTTTGATTATATGTAGCTTGCAAGCTGCCTTGAATATGAATTGTATCGATCGACGCGATTGACATTCCAAGACCAATTTCTTTTGGGTTTACGCCGCCAAGTGTTTCTGTAGGACGAGCCGCGCCCTGCATTTGCTGATAAATTATATCCTGAAAATTTACACGCCCGCGTTTAAAACCGGTTGTATTAATATTGGCAATATTATTACCAACAACATCCATTCTTGTCTGGTGATTTTGCAATCCGGATACTCCGGAAAATAATGATCTCATCATATAGCTTACTCCTTAAATTTCCTGTTCTTCCGCGAAAACTTTGGTTACCTGTTCCCAGCTGTAAAAAGTTCCGTTTACCAAAACCTGAGGTGTTTCTCCTCTTGTAACCGCCTGAACCAAACCTTGTACATTGCGTTCACCCGCGATAATTTCAACATTTTTTCCCAACGCGGTTGACGCTTCATTACCCATAAGCATGGAAGTAAGTTTAGAAAAATCACTTGCCATAGAAGTCATTTGCTCCAATGTTGAAAATTGCGCCATCTGAGCGATGAATTGTTTGTCATCCATTGGAGCTGTCGGGTCTTGATACGATAACTGGGTAATCAGGATCTTTAAGAAATCATCCTTACCCAAACTTTGCTGAGGCTGCCTTGTAGGATTCAACTTCAAGTTAAAATCACGGATAAAAATATCATTATCCAATCGTTCCTGCGCGCTAAGCATCGAAGCAGACATAACCGACGCTATTCGATCTTCCATAAACTCTCCTATATAGTTTTATTTAAATAATAACCGCTAAAAAATCAGGCAAATATATTAACTAAACCCGATTTTTGCCCAAATATAACATCAACAACAGACACCGATTCAGAATCATAAGAATCATCATAATTTGAAGCCGCTATTCGACGGTTAAATGATTCTTCGTTAAACTCCTGTTTCTCTGCTCCTGATTGCTCAGCTGACAATGACAGATTCAAACTCGCGTCAGCGAAGCCTGATTCCTTAAAAGCCTGCTCAAGGGATGTTATTTCCTTGCGGAACGCGTTTAGAGCTTCCTGGCTGTCAACGACAATACGCCCCGTAATCTTGTTGTCGGTTAATTCAAGATGTATCTTTACATTTCCAAGAGTCTGCGGATGAAGGGCTATTTTAATGGTTCCTATGCCGCCGTCTTTAAGGGCTATCGACGCGTGGCGTACAATATCGCCGTTAAAATTGGCAAACTCCCTCGCGAGCAGGTTTTCCAAAGCGCTGCCTGCGCTAACGTTTGCTTTCGCGTCCCAGGTTGTCTGAGCCTGCATGATACTTTTGTCATATTCGGGGATACGCAGGTTTAATGTTAATTCCTGAGCGCCTGCCTGCCCCGATACGCGGGAAGTATCAGCTAACGCTGTTGAAATATTTTGCGCTGTCCGCATGTCCCGGACTTCGAATGAAACCTTGTCCCGGCGGGATCGGCGGAATTCGTCAAGACGGTTTTTGCCTTCGTCACGGCTGTTTGAGAACGAAGAGTTTTCATTATCCGGTTTGTTTCTATAAAGAGTTTCGATTTTTTCATCTTTTAAGGAAACTTCGTTTAATGATTGTTCTTTTACAACACGTTTGTTTTTATCAGAGGTGTCAAGACCGGCTTCTTCCAAACCTTGTTTGGTTTTTTGATCCAGCGCGGATAATAATCGTGATACAGAATCTGAATCCAGTTTTTCTGTAACGGCAGAAATGTCTTTTAACGATAATTCATTTTTTGATGACATAAGTTCGGTTAGAATACTTAATGTTTCTTCATCAAATTCGATAAAATCATCCTGTATAGAAAGTAATAAAGGATCCGCGTTTAAAATATTTTGGTATACTTTGTCAATCGCGGAATCAGAAAGATCGATATCAGAACTGTCAAAATCAATATTGTCCTGCGGGACATTGGCAAAAACATCTAATCTGTTTACATCAAGTAACATTTCGTCAGGTAAAACATTTAGATCAATTTCGCCGGATTGATTAACCGGTTGACCGCCTTGCGTTAAACTCGCGAGTAATTCGCAAAAACTTGAATTGTATTCTGATTCTTCGTTTTCATGTACTTGTGGTTCAACGGTACTTGGGGTAACCGGAATTGGTTCTGTATAGGCAGAAATGGCTATCACCAATCAGCCTCCTTTTTAAAGGAAGTTTCATTACCTACGGTAATGCCCGGAAGATGAAAGCCAAAAAACTTCAGTTTTACAGCCAGAGGTTATAGGCTAGGCGGTCTGCCTGCCATTTTTCTTTGCAATTCGGCAGCTCTTGCCGGTTCCATCAGGGAGAACCAGAAGGCTACAATGGAAACAGTTCCTTCAGCCCTTGCAATTTCCTCAGTCTTCCGGATTACGTCGATAACGACCTGATCATCCAACGAAGCAAGGATATTCACCGCGTTTTGCGGCGGCATGCCTGTCAGATAGCGGGCGTTTTGCTCGACATTCCTGTCCTTATTTTCGGCATCTTGCATACTAGCCATGAACGATTTTACCTGATCATCCAGAGCTTTTCGCTGTTCCTCCAGTTCCTGTTCCATTTGCCGGATTAGATTGTATTGTACATCCAAATCTCTTTGCTGAGTTTCCAATTCCATGAGATATAAATCGATAACCTCAAGCCGTATCGCGAGCCGTTCGGCGTCAAGGTTGATAAGATCGTCGTCAGCTATAACAGGTTGAGTTCTGCCTTCACCGGGCACAAAAGGAATAAATCGATATATAGGAGCGAGAACGGTTTTAGCGTCTATAACATTTAAAAAATCGAACCATATAATGCCGCCCACAGAAAGTATAATAATGAGCAGCAGAAGGAGTATTACTCTTCCAGCCATTTTGATTCCCCCAAATCAACTATATTATACTATATTAACGGAAAAAATGGAAGGTTTCTAAAGTCTCTTTGCAATGGTATAATAGATTAAATGATAAAAACGCGGTTTATACTTTTACTTTTCATTTTTCTTTTTCCTGTAATTCTTTGGGCAAATGATCCAGAAACAAGTTTCTCAAGAGACAGGTTCGAGGAAATCGAAGGCAGAGGACTTGTAATACAGACAAATCCAAGGGGAGCGAGAGTTTTTATTAATGGTATAGATCGCGGGATTACACCGGTTACTTTGGAAAACCTGCAAAGCGGTGAATATAACATAAGGTTAACAAGAGACGGGTTTAAAGAACGAAATTTTAATGTGACTTTATTTGATACCAGCCGTCTTACAGCTTTTATCGAAATGGAAGAAGCTCGCGAAATTGTAACGATTACTGTTCTTAAAGACCCTTTCAGCCCTGAACAACTTCCTTTTAAACCTGAAATTTCGGCAGGTGTTTTATCAAATGATAATACAGCGAATATTAATATGCCGTTGGGAAACCATACCATAAGAGCGCGGGCGTTTGGCTGGGAAGATACTTCGGTTTCTGTTTTGGTAAGCGAAAATTCTACACCATCGGTGGAAATTTACATGAAGCGCGCCGCTTTTACAATAGAAAATGTATCTCAAAGCCGGCATCGTTTTAATCCGAAAAATTCCGGCGACCTTGGTGTTACACGAATCCGGTTTGAAGTTTCCGCTCCGGGTGACGGCAATTTTGTTGTTTTAGATTCATATGGTTCTGTAGTATATGAAAGAAAACTACAAAGGTTTAACGAAAGAGTTCAACATGTAATATGGGACGGAAAAGATTTAAACGGTTTTAACTTACCTCAAGGTTTATATTCAATCCTTATAGAAGCTAACGCGATCGCGGAGTATACAACCGAAGTAATAGAAATTGTTTTAATAAAAATGGAAACGGAAATAAACTATTCCATGGATATTTTTTCTTTATCACTTGACAGCGGAACCGCGGGGCTTACATTTTCTCCCTTGCCGAACACGCTTCCGGCGGGAAGTTATCAATTTGACGCCGGTATTCTTTTCGCGGCTAACGGATTTTCACTTCCAACAGCGTTTCCATTTAAAATTGGCGCCAGATTCGCACCCATCGATAAATTGGAATTGACATCGGTATTTAACATAAATCCTTTGGAAAATCCGGGCTGGGGAATTTCGGCTTCTTTAAAATATAATTTTTTTAATGGCAGTAACTCGAATCATGAAAACCAAAACCTTCCGGTTTCTATAGCGGCAGGAATTTCATACGCGTGGGCAAATGAAAATGGTGAATCTTTTTTAAGTTCCGGTCGCGGTATAAGCCTTTTCGCGCCAATTTCGCTGGAATTACCGCCATTTTTATATATTTTATGCCCTGTTTTGTTTTTACCAATCCCGGATAGTTTTATTCCGCGAGCGGCGCTTTGCGCAGGTTTTTTGTATAAAAGCAATTGGATAAATACAGGTTTAAGTTTTAAGAGTGAATTTGATTTAGAAAATGATATAAAAATAAAATTTATGATAGGAGCGGACGCGCGTTTTTATCCGGGGCTTTCAAACCTTTTTATATATCTACAAGCGGGAATGCTAACATCAAAGATGTTTACATCAAATAACAGCTTTTACGGCGGTTTGGGAATCGGGATGATTTTTTAACATGACCACACACGAGTAGTCAGATTAGTTCATAACCTCTTCGCGATCCGCCAACGTTACACGCAATGTAACCGGCTGATTACCGCGGATTATTTCCACAGTTACAGTATCACCGGGTCTTGAAGCTTCCAGTGACGCGTAAAGGTCTGCCAATGTATTAGTTTTTAAACCGTTAACCGCGGTAATAATATCTCCGCCAAGATAAATTACGTTTCGTCCGTATTGCACTGGCTCTGTTCCCTGCCGCAACCCCGCTCTTTCTGCAAGTCCGTTTCTGCGCGTCCTGGAAATTAAAAGCCCCGAATCGACAGGAAGCCTCGCGTGACGGACAAGCCCTGGAAATAACTGCACAACAGTAGCGTCAATCCAGCCGCGGCGTACTCTTCCATGTTCGATAAGTTCATTAACAACGCGTTTGGCGGTATTAACGGGAACCGCGAAACCAATTCCTACAGAGCCGCCGGATGGAGAATATATCATTGTATTAATTCCGATCATCCTGCCCTGTGTATCCAAAAGCGGACCGCCGGAATTACCGGGATTAATCGAAGCGTCAGTTTGAATCATGTCGCGGATTATACGGTTTCTGGATGATTGAATTGGCCTGCCAAGACCGGAAACTATGCCTACAGTTAATGTCCTTTCCAGAGCGAAAGGGTTACCAATAGCCAATACCTTTTGACCCACTAACAGTGTGGATGAATCGCCGTAAGGTATCGTTCTTAATTCCATCCCGTTTGGAGGATTAAATTTTAAAACGGCAAGGTCATTTTCCGGGTCGACACCAATTACTTCTCCTTCAAACTGGGAACCATCCGCGAGATTAATAAAAACCCTGTGAGCGTTTTGAATTACGTGATTATTGGTAAGAACATAACCCCGAATATCGATAATTGAACCCGAACCTGAGCTGCCTTCCTGCGGAATAGGTTC
>WQXE01000104.1 GCA_009784995.1 Treponema sp.
ATGACCGATAAATAAAAATGATTTTGATGCCATAGCGTCCCAAAAACGGTTAATAACCGCGGTTTGCGCCACTTCATCAAAATATATAATAACATTACGGCAAAAGACAACGTCAAAGTTCCGCTGCCCGGATTCGTTTTTTAAATTGTGATAGTCAAACTTTATTTTTGAATGAATGTCGGCGTTGATTTTATATCCGCCGTCTACTTTTACAAAATATTTCGCAAGGTAATTATCAGGAATTCCCACTATACGGCTTTCGGCGTAAAAACCTTCTTTGGCTGTCATCAAACATTTTAAGGAAAGGTCAGAAGCGATAATTTCATAATTCCAGGCTTTAGGTAGGATTTCGCTCAGCAACATGGCGATTGTGTACGGCTCTTCACCAGTGGAACAACCAGCGCTCCAAATCCTTATGGTACCGGGTACCCGTTTAATATTATTGATTAATTCAGGGATGACATGTTTTTCCAAAGCGTCAAAGTGAGCCTGATTTCTAAAAAACCTTGTCAGGTTCGTAGTGATCGAATCGAGGAAACCTTTTAGCTCTTCTTTATCTTTTTTGATTGTGTCTAAGTATTCGGAAACTGAAGCTATATTTTTTTCGCGCAGACGTTCTTTTAGGCGGCTTTCCAATATGGAACGATTGGTTGGTGTGAAAGTTATGCCGCTTTCGGCGTAAATAAGAGCACGATAAAGCTCAAAATTGGTATCGTTAAGAAAGATAACGTCAGCCATACATATATTTTATGTGACTATTGGCGTACTGTCAATTGGTATTATAATGATATTATCATTCTATGGAAAAAACACAGCTAATGAACCTGGAGCTCTTTGCTCCGATTACCTATACAAAAGACATCACGCCAAGACGCGAAGACGCCAAGATCGCAAAGGAAAACGAAGAGGTTTTGTATTGTTTTGAAATAAACCCTTTAGAAAGCGATAAAATCGAGCCAAAACGAGTAGAATTTCTAGGTTCTCTTAAATATGTTGGAAAAAAAAATAAATTTAATAAACTTTGCGCCTCAGCGCCTCTGCGAGAGGAAATTCCAGAAAAATTATCCGAAGTATCCCTGCCAGCGGGGAATTACCTTTTTTCCCAACAACGCGCAGAAAGAGCTTTAAACCGGGAAGAATGGTTGGATATGGCGATTGAACAGCAAAAAGACGGGCTTTGGGAACGTAATAAACTGGAAGCCAAGCTCTATGTACGGTTTTTACACGAAGATGGAGCGTATGTGACGCAGATTTTTAGACCTATTGTCTGTTAATGTAGACAATTAGAGCCTTACAGTTTCTACCATGTAACGAATATCAAATCCATTGGCGGCGACTCGTCTCATTTCTATCACAAAAACTAAAGAATTGCCGTCGGCATCGATAAGTACTCTTTTGATGTTATATTGAGCTATCCGTTGACGGACAAAGTTTGGCGTACCGACAGTGTAGTTTTTTACCCGACCGTTTGGCGATGTAACATCAAGATTTATATGGAATTTGGAGCTGACATTCTGCCCTGAACCTGTAATTGTAGGAACCAACTGGGCGTTGTAACTTCTGCCGGAAAGAAAATCACGGAATGTGATAATTTCTCCGCGCGGCGCGGGTACTGTATCCCTTGCTATATAAAGAGGCAGCCCCTGATTTTGAAAGTTGATGCCATGCCTGTTTGTTAACGCTGTATTTCTTGAAAGCAGCTGGTGAAAAACACCCGAGCCGTCCTGTCCCGCGTTTATGGAAGTATCCTGAGTAAATGTTACTCTGCCGTTTGGAACAAAAACGTTTCTGGCGACATCAACTACATATAGATCAGCCCAGGGACGTAAAGAGGGAGAAAGAACCCCATACTGACCAAACATATAAGTTCTGCCGTCTGGAGAGAATCCCAAATCAACAAAAACAGCGGTGTCTCCCGCCCAAAGAGCGGAAACGCATGTTAAAAGGATAAATAAAACTAAAAATATGCATTTTTTTAATAACATAGCTTCCCCATACTCTATATTATCGGAATTATTCATTTAAAACTATAGACATAGTAATGTATTGTAGAGTATTCCAATAATAGATAAACTGGGTTATGACTTTGTCAGAAAGGAATGTCTTTTTTAAGGTTGGAATTGTCTTTTGCGCGATTTTAACGCTGTTAATGCTGGCGGTAATTTTTACAATAGGCTTAGATTTTGTACCCGCGCTTGAAGATGATGAACCGCGCCGCCCTGTAAATCTTTTTCAAAATATTACAGGTTATATATTCGCTGGCAATTTTTTCGCTGTTCATATATCCATTATTTTACTGGTTTTATTTTCGTTAATCGCGATTATATTGATTCATTACTTTTTTGAACGAACATCCGCTCCGGAAATCCTGTATATCGCCATTTTCGCGATTTCTCTTTCTTTTGAGGTTTTAAGGCTTGTTTTACCTCTGCATTTGATACATAACTTTCCATCATTTTACGCTCGTGTCGCGTTCCGAATATTGCTTTTCGCTAGATTCTTTGGCATTTTTTCGCTTTTCGCCGCCAGTGTAAACGCCGCGGGATTGGATGTACAAAAAGTACGTCATGTTATTTTCGCCATCATTATAACTTCATTGATCATTACATTGGGTGTTCCAATCGATGTTTTAAACTGGGACACAAGTTTTAATATGGTAAACGGTTTTTCATCGATGTTTAGATTGATAGAAATAGCCGTTTTCATATCCACTATGATCAGCTTTTTTATCGCCGCGAAGATTCGCGATTCAAAAGAATATACATTTGTCGCGATCGGGATTATATTTGCCTTTATCGGCAGAAATATTTTATTGGGTACCGATAACTGGAGCGCTCCTTTCATGGGAATAATTCTTTTGTCTTTTGGAACCTGGTTTTTATGTTCTAAATTACATAAGATACATTTATGGTTGTAAAAAAATTAAACGCCTAATCCTTTAGGCCTTTTGCCAAGCGCCTGTTTTAATACTTCCATGTTTGCTTCCATATATCCGTCGGCTCCTGTATTTCCGCAAAGCAATTCTTCCGAAGTGATATCCAGTTCAAAAGGACGGCGACCCACATGTTCGCTAAAATGCGCGTCAGACGATGTAGTTAAAGGATAGTTAAGTGTATTAAGAGGGGAGCCGTCCGCGGCTGGCGGAATGCGTATACACTCGATCGCGGTCCACGGACCGTCTACCACAATGCCTAATTGGCTGTACATTGAAAAAGCAGGCCTATCTACATGAGCGGGGATGACAATGCCGTTATATTCACTAACTTTCGCGCCAATATTATCAAGAGAAATATCCAGGGGATTTATCAGATAATATTCAACTTCGCCTTCGATATTATCTTCTTCATCAATATAAACCTGATCGCCTGTTTTTTCGGGGTTGTTTAAAAATGGAGTTAAAATCGAATAGGCGTATTCATTAAAAGACATGCAAGCATCTAGATTTGTAAACAGACAAAGGATGTGAACTTCTTCGGTTGTTGTCGCTTCCATTCCAAAAATTGGGATGATGCCGTAACGCGAGCTTAACTTGGCGAACGCGGGGCAGTTTAAACTTGAATTGTGATCCGTTAGAGCCATCAATTTTAAACCTCTCGCGGCTCCCAATTCCAAAAGGCATCTTGGAGAAAGTTCCAAAGAACCGCAGGGAGAAAGACAGGAGTGGTTGTGAAGATCCGCAAGCATATTACCTCAAGATGAAGCGGTTTTAAACATTTCCCACAATTTACCCGAAACGGTAAATTGATTTTCCTTTGTACGAATGACAGCGATACCTTCGTCCTTTGCCGCCTCCAGCATGTCATCGGGCAGCGGGCGTGAATTGCAAATAATTATTACAGAAATATTTACAAGCGACGAAACCGCTACAGTGTTTTTGTGAGCCTGTATCGTGATAAGCGCTCCGCCGTCTTTAGCGTGCGCCATAACATCGGAAAGCAGATCCGATGTGTAAGCGCCTGTTAATTCCGTATCATCAAACTCGCTCTGGCAAATTTCCGCTCCAAGGGTTGCGGCTGCTTCCGTAATTTTCACACACGCTCCTTTGGTTTAATTTTCGTCTTTTGTGGAATTTACAAACACCACTGAACGCACAGTGGTACCCGAACCAAGCGCGGAGTTAATGGAAAAATCATCGGAGACACGTTTTGTGTTCGCGAGTCCCATTCCCGCGCCGAAACCGAGCGATCGGATATACTCATTAGCGGTTGAATAACCTTCCTTTAACGCCTGATTAACATCGGCGATTCCGGGACCTGTATCAGCGGCTGTGATAATTACCTTGTCGGGTAATATGGAACAGCGCATAATACCGCCGTTGGAATGTACAACCTGGTTTATTTCTAATTCGTAACATGCGATAGCCACACGCCTTATAAGTTTTGGATCGAAGTTTCGCTGTTTGAGCGCCTTTTTAATTTCTGTTGACGCTCTTCCCGCAAGCTCAAAATTATAATGCGCTGTCGCGAATTCCATTTCGGAGAATGTTGATGGTACCGCTGCGCCGGAACTTTTTTGCAATTTTTCAAGCCGCAGTACTTCGCGGTTCATTTCGATCAATAAGTTTCTAATTACGTCAGTTGATGTTAAAATACCGACGATTTCATTATCTTTATTTAAAACGGGAAATCTTCCGTATCTGTATTTATTAAGGTAAGTGATGGCGAAAGAAAGCGGCATGTCATCCTGTAAATGGATAACATTTTTTGTCATCTTGTCCCCTACCAAAGAATCGATATAACCCTTATCAAGCGCGTTGATAATATCCTCTGTCGAAACCAAGCCAACCAGTACCTTGCCTTCCACAATAGGAACACCTGTAATTTTATTTTCACGCATCAAAGCCTGAATATGCCTCATGGTCTGGCTTTTTTCCCCCGTAAGAAGAGTGGAAGTCATTACATCTTTAATTTTAAGTTGATGGATAAGCTCTAAAACGACAGATGGAGAATCTACCGTACTTATGGGAATATCCTGTAATTGTTCAGTATCGCTCATTTTACGCGCTCCTTTACTTATGATAATTATACCATATTTTCTTAAATTGCGCTCTATTGCTTCACTTTTCCTTATTTGTTACATTATAAACATGGGAGCAATTTGTGTTTTTGTAAATCAAAAGGGCGGTGTTGGCAAAACAACCTCGGCTATCAATATTGGCGCTTATATCGCCGAAGCCGGGAAATCCGTTCTTTTAGTTGATTTTGACGCTCAGGCAAACCTGACAAGCGGGATTGGCATTAACCTGCCTACACCCGGCATTTATGAACTGCTCTCCGGCGCCGCTTCGACTGAAGAAGCGATTAAAAAAACCGCCGTAAAAAATCTTGATGTAATCCCCGCGAGCCTGGACCTTTCGGGCGCGGCTGTCGAATTGATCGATCAAAAAGAACGCAATTTCTTCCTTAAAAAAACCCTGACTCCGCTAAAGGAAAAATACAATTACATTTTAATCGACTGTCCTCCGTCTTTGGGACAGCTTACGATGAACGGACTCGCGGCAGCCGACTCCGTTTTAATTCCGATGCAGTGCGAATACTTCGCGATGGAAGGGCTTCAGCAGCTTTTAATTACCGCGAAAGAAGTACAAAAAGGATTAAACCCTTCATTAAAAATCGGCGGCATTTTCTTTACAATGTACGACCCGCGAACACGGCTCGCTAATGATGTAATAAAACAGGTAAGCGCTCATTACAAAGAAACAGTTTTAAATACGATCATCCCTCGCAACATCCGTCTTTCTGAAGCGCCATCTTTTGGAATGCCCATATCTTTATATGATCCGCAGTGCCCCGGAGCCAGAGCGTATCAAGCTCTAGCTCAGGAAATAATTCGCCGCAATCTTTCTTCCAAAGAGAAGGATGTTTAAATGGCTCGCAGAATCGGTCTTGGAAGAGGGCTTAATGCCTTATTAGATAATAATGATGATAATGACCAGCAAAGCGCTTCGACCAATAATGAAATTGATATTGATAGTAAACCTCAGGTTGCAGCTTCTTCTATAAAAAATAAAGCGGGTGATATTGTACATCTGCCTGTTGAAAAATTAGTTCCAAACCCGGGTCAGCCCCGTAAGAATTTTAACGAAACAGAGCTTCAGGAACTTGCGGAATCGATAAAAACCTACGGCATTATTCAGCCGATTATCGCGGCGAACGCGGGGGATGGCACATATATAATAATCGCGGGTGAACGCAGAACACGCGCGGCAAGACTTGCAAATCTTACAACTATCCCTGTAATCATTCGGGACTATACCGATCAAAAACGTCTGGAAGTTTCTTTAATCGAAAACATCCAGCGTAGCGATTTAAACCCGATTGAAGAAGCCGCCGCCTATAAAAACCTGATGGATTTTTCCAGTCTTTCACAAGACGAACTTGCGCTTCGTGTCGGAAAAAACCGTTCGACTGTCGCAAACGCATTGCGTCTTTTAAAACTGCCTGTAGAGATTCAAAAAAATATTGAAGAAGGCAAAATCAGCTCCGGGCA
>WQXE01000105.1 GCA_009784995.1 Treponema sp.
AGGAGGTTCTATGCCTGCCGGTGTAACAATTATGGTTGTTGACGACTCTAGAATTATGAGGAACACTGTAAAGGGTGTCTTCTCGGGAGTAGATACTGCTTGTAACTTCATTGAAGCAAAAGACGGTGAAGAAGCATTAGCGCTACTTGAAACACAAAGTGTAGATCTAATTCTACTTGACTGGAATATGCCAAGGTTGTCGGGAATTGATTTCCTGAAACAGGTAAGGGCAATGGATCAGTATAAAGATTTACCCATTATTATGGTAACCAGTGAGGCTGCCAAGTTTAACGTAATAGAAGCGTTAAAACACGGAGCCACTGATTATATTACAAAGCCGATAAAACTTGATTTATTCAAGAGTAAATTGGCAAAACTACGCTTATTCAGGATGTAAACATGACAGTCGAATTGCAAAATTATGTAGAACCATTTGTTGAAGTAACAGTCAATACTTTTAAGGAGTTTTGCGGTATTGATGTAATCCCACGGCACCCGCATTTTTTGGATCCGGACAAGGGATTTGAATGGGATATTTCAGCGGTTATCGGGCTTTCCGGTATTGTAAAGGGAGCGGTAATTGTCTCCATGAAAGCGGATCTGGCGTTAAAATTGACAGATATTCTTGCCGGCGAAGGACACACGGAAATTGACGCCGATTGTGTTGACGCTATCGGAGAAATCAACAATATTATTGCCGGTAACATAAAACCGAAAATCCCCAACGGAGATAAAATTGTAATTTCTATTCCTACAATAATAAAAGGAAAAGAACACTCAATAGCATGGCCTTCAAGGCAGACACGTATTCTTTGTATTCCGCACAAAGCATTTGAAAATGATATCTTTCATTTAATGGTCGCAATTGAACTTGAATCTGATAAATAAACACGAGAGGGCATAATGAAACATGTTTTTGTGTTTGATCCAAAAGCATTTTATAACCAACAGTGGAAGATGGACAATATTCTTGATGGTATCGGACAGTATTTTAGAACACAGGAAAACTTAAGTTTTTCCATTCAATATTCCCGGTACCGCAGGAATGCCATAAGTATAATTCAGGATGAAATAGAAAAAGGAAATCCCGGCGATATATTAAGGATTTACGCGATTGGCGGGGAAGAGATCCTTTTTGACTGTTTGAACGCTGTCGCGCATTATCCAAACGCGCAACTTGTGCCGGTACCGTTTGGCGAAACAAATAATTTTATAAGAATTTTTGGTGATGACAAGATTGAAAGCTTTAAAGATATACCGCAGCTTGTTCACGCCGAAGCGATTTCCACCGATATAATCAGATGGGGAATAAACTACGCTCTTAATTCCTGTTATATAGGAATGAATTCGATAATTTCCAAGAATATAAAAGAATTAAAAACAAGGTTGAATAAAGGCAGTTTCGTATTATTCACAAAAATATCAACTTTTTTTAATTATATTTTTACGGCATTTGACAAAAAACTGGCAGCCAGAAAATATTTAATTACAATTGACGATGTGGATTACAGCGGAAGTTACAGCCTTATCCATGTAGCGAACACTCCGTATTTCGACGGGAAAAAAACCAGTCTTTCCAACGCGACCCCTGATGACGGGCTTTTGGATATAGCGCTTATAAAAGCGTCACACCCCATGGCGACGCTTTCTTCTATAAGTAAATATTCAAACGGAAAACGCTGCAGAAGCTGCGTAATAATTCAAGGAAAAAAAATAACTGTCCAATCCACAGAGCAGATATGGATTCAAATGGACAATGAATATATTCAAGATACCGAAATCAGCCTGAGTGTTATACATCACGCGGTGCAAATGGTAGTACCAAACGGTTTATCATACCCAATCGGCTCGATTGAAGCTCTTTAAGGACGGCGATTAAATGGCGTTAAGAAAGACAAATATTATTAAATCCAGAAGAATCGCGAACATTACTTCGGTTGTTTTGTATTTCTTTATAAGCGCCGTTTTTATTTTTGAAACAACAATAGCCAGAATGCCCATAAACTATGTTTACGCGGTGCCTTTGATGCTTCTCGCGATAATAGTATTAAGCGTAATTATAAGAAACACGATAAATCATTACAAACTGGCATTCAACGTACCGTTCGCGCTGTTTTTGTATTATACGTTGATGATGCTTACTTTCGACTGGAAAACAAATCATTATCTTCTTATCTATCTCGCGTTATGCGCTATTAGCTGTATATATTCGCATTTTAACAGATCGCTTACCTTTATTATTGTTGTAAACATCGTTAACGCCTTTTTGATTATTAATAATCCCGATATTTACAGTTATAATACGCCGTTATTTTTAACATTATTAAACTGGGCTATCAGTATATTCGCGAGTATTATCATGCTCGTCCTCGCTAGAGCCGCGACAATTCATTTAAACAAAGCTTTGGAACATCAACAGTCATTCATGGATCTTCTTGATTCTACGGAAAATTATGTCGCGATGGTTAATGATAAAAATGAAGTTGTTTACGCGAGTAAAACTCTGTCCGTTTTAACCAATACTGAAGATCCTTCCCTTGTACAAGGCCGTCCTCTTATCGATCTTTTTCCGGGGAAGAGCCTTAAAATATACGCGAGCAAAATGCTCAAGGAAAAAGACAATTACGCGGAAGACTGGGAATTTACCCTGAACGGATTAAAAAGGTATTTTAAAGCGGCGTCACACGGACTTCGCGGCGGAAGCAGCGGCGCTTTAATATCACTTTATGACATGACTCACCTAGCCGAGCGCGATGAAATCGCTGTCATGAAAGACTCAATGAAAATCGGGCTCTTTTTCATGGACAGCAACTATGTTATTCAGGATCACTATTCAAGATATCTGGAAGAAATGTTATCAGACACTAAATTATTCGGAAAACTGTTTACGGATATTATTTCAGATTCTGTCAGTACAAACGAATTAAACGCAATTACAGATTATTTTAACATGGTTTTGGAAAGGTCTTACGACCAGGACATGCTCGATGACATAAACCCTTTACACGAGCTTCATTATGTAAACAAGGAAACCGGAGACAGAAAAATATTCCAGTTTGAATTTGGTACTGTAGAAAGAGCGAAAGGCGAAGTATTTATTCTCGCCACTGTCTACGATATTACAATCAGGGTTGAATTATTACAAAGATTGGCGGAAGAAGAATCAAGACGACAGGAAGAAATGGAAGCCGTCTTTGAACTTATTCAGGTAGACCCAAGTACATTTAATGACTTCATGAAAGACATGGAATTTGAGCTTGCCACAATCGCGAAGATACAAAAGAACGAAACACTTACAGCGCATGAATCATTGGTAAAAATATATCAGTCTGTCCATGCCATTAAATCCAACGCTGTTATTTTAGGATTAAATATTTTCGGAAAAAAAGTACACAATTTGGAATCGAAGATTAAAAAACTTCGCGAAATGGAAGGCAATGTTCCCTTCGCGGAAATGCTTAATTTAACATTGGAAATAGAAAAAATAATCAAGGAAAAAGAAGGATTTAAAGATACAATCGCGAAACTTCAGACTTATGCCGGCGGCAACAAAAACAAGGAAGCGGCAGCCGAAGGCGGAAAACAAAACGTAAAAGTTTTGCTTGATTCCCTCTCGAAAACCACAGCGAAAGCTGCGGAAGACCTGGAAAAACAAATAAAATTTATCGCTACTGATATAGACCCTGAAGCTATTGATAACGGTCCAAGACGCACAATGAAAGAAATACTAATGCAGCTTGTGCGAAATTCAGCCGTTCACGGAATTGAACTACCGGATGACAGAAAAGCCGCCGGCAAAAACGAAACCGGCATAGTAAAACTTTCCATTAAAATATCCGATGATAAAAAACAAATTTTAATTAGATTTAACGATGACGGCGGTGGTCTAAATTATCAGCGAATCGCGGAAAAAGCGTTAAGTAAAAAATTAATAAAAAAAGAAGACGCTAATAATAAAGACATGTTAATAAAAGCGATATTCTCACCCGGTTTTAGCACAGCGGAAGTTGAAGGCGTTCACGGCGGCAGAGGCATCGGTTTAAATCTTGTACGCGACCGCATAAAAGAAATAAACGGCTCTGTAAAACTGCGTTCCGAAGAAGGCAAGGGAACGATGTTCCTTGTTACTCTTCCTGTGGGTCCTGATAAAGACAAATAATTCTTTTAATTTTTAAATTGTTTTAAACTTATTTGATACTTTAGTAAATATTTTAATTAAATCCGGATCAAATTGGGAGCCGCTTCCTTCTATTAAAATCATTACAGCTTCATCATGAGTATAAGCTTTTTTGTAAGGGCGATCTGAAACAAGCGCGTCATAAACATCGGGTATTGCCATGATACGTCCCAAAAGCGGTATATCATACCCCTTTAAATGATTGGGATAACCTGTTCCGTCCCATTTTTCATGATGACTTTCCGCGAATATAATCGCGTATTTTAAAAACTCGCCTTCTTTTGTTAGCATTGTAACTTTTTCTACAATTTGTTTTCCGATGTTTGTATGAACTTTCATATCTTCATATTCATTCATATCTAGTCTTCCGGGTTTTCTTAAAATATTATCAGTAATAAATATTTTTCCGACATCATGCAGCTGGCTTGATTGAACAAGAATATCAATATCCCAATCTTTTGTTTCTTCTTTGTATTTATCGTTTGTAACAACTTCTTCCAGCATAATACGCAGCCCGCGCTGTGTTCTTTCTATGTGCCTGCCTGTAGTATCATCACGGTATTCAACAAGGTCTGCCATTGTTTTTAAAAGGGCGTTTTGTAATTGCAATACATTCTGCGTTTTTTCATCAACCATTTTTTGAAGATTATCATTAAAAAACTGAAGGTCGGCTGTCTGTTGTTCCAGAATTTTCTTTTGTTCCTGTAATAAAAGATGCAGTTCAATCCGTTTTAAAAGAAGCGGCGGATGTATTGGTTTTGATATATAATCTACCGCTCCCAATGATAACGCTGTAAGTTCTGCCGCCGATTCTGTATGAGCTGTAAGAAAAATAACCGGAATAAAAGCTGTTTCCAGCCTGGATTTAAGAATTTTTATGGCTTCGTAGCCGTTAATTTCGGGCATATCAATATCGAGCAGGATTAAATCGGGAGTATTATTTTCCAAAATGGAAAACAGTTTTTCCGCGGAAGGGGCTGTGGCTACAGAATATTTTTCAGATAATATATTTTTACCGATGCGAAGATTAGCCGGGTTATCATCGACCATGATAATTAAATCTTTTTTTCCTTCCATATACCTGTACCTTTTAACAAATTATTATAATTTGCTGTCAAACATTTCTTTTATTGTAATAACCGCGTTTTCATATTCTGTCATTAAAATACTGTCAGAAATCTTTTCTATATACTCTTTGTTTTTTACATCCAGCGGCAGTTTGTTAATTTCATTAATCACATTATCAATATTATCCGCTTTTTTTTGTTTTAATTCCTCAATAAGCTTTTGTAATAATGGGAATAATTTTTCGCTGTTGTTTTCCACTCCATTATGATTATATAATTCTTTCGCTTCAATAGCTATATTAATCTTTTCTATTAATCCGGAAAGTTTTTCTGTAAATCTGTATAAATTTCCGTTAATAAAAGTATTATCATTATCCCTGCCCGCTTTTTCCAAAGTCGCGGCTTCTGAAGATATTTCAAGCGCTCCTACAGACGCGGCCGCGCTTTTTATCGCGTGAATATTAATTACAAATAAAGACAATGTTTTATCGTCAATTTCAGGCGGCAGAAGCTTCATTCTTTCCAGCGCGTCCTTGCAGAATATAGAAAGAACAGCGCAATAACCTTCATGCGTACCCCCTGTCATTCTAATTCCTTCCTGAATATTAATTCCTTCTATTTCAGGAAAACCGCTGCCATTCATTATTTGCTTGTTAAGATTTACATCATTTTCTCTTTTTTCTTTGGATATCCACCTGCACATAATATCGTCCAACGCGGTTACATCAATCGGTTTTGCCAAAAAGTCATCAAAGTTTTTTTCCATAAACATTTCCCTTACTCCAAAAACCGCGTTCGCGGTTAACGCTACAATCGGAACCCTGTCAAATTCATCTTTAGAATTATTGTTTATTATTTGGTTATCTTCCTTTTCCAAATCCCGTATAATCGCGGTTACTTCAATACCATCCATTTCCGGCATCATGTGATCCATAAATATTAAATCGTATTTATTATGTTTTACAAGTTCAATCGCTTCCTGACCGCTAAGACATGTATCTATAGTTGAACGGTATGGAGCGAGCAAACCTTTTGTAACTTTTAAGTTTGTCTGGATATCATCAACAATTAAAATACGCGCGCCGGGAAAAGCGTGACGGATAATACTGGAAATACTTGATTTAGAAAAAACTCTATTGTCTTCTTTGCCGTTTAGAATATTCGCGATTGATAATGACTGAATCGGAAGAGAGACAAACCGGACATCGGGTATAAAAGTTTCAGTACCCCACTCTACCATTA
>WQXE01000106.1 GCA_009784995.1 Treponema sp.
AAATAATCTTCCGCCTGTAAACAGTTTAATAACAGTAACTGTTCGCGGAATTGAAAATACTAACGGCGAACCTATGAACGGCACATATACTTTTTCATGGCTGACCCCTGTAACCGCCGCCGCGTCAGGTGAAATAAATTCCTGGGAAACGTCTTATGATTTTAATACGAACAGTATTACTGTTAACTGGAATACAACCGGAGCTGACAGAGTAGTTACATATTACAGGATAAACAAGGGATCTTACATTCAACTTACCAGCGGGACAGCATCAACCGGAACTATATCCGGTGTTCCAAGAATTGACAATTCCAGAATACTGCAGGGAATAAAAACAAATAATGTATATGAATACGAAATTTTTATTGAACTTTATAAAGAAAACATAAGAGAAGATTTTGTTATATTCAGGATTTGGAATATTGAGGGAATGACTGTGAATCAAACCAATACTGTATATCTTAATCAAGCAAACTTTGCAACAACCGAAGGATTGGCTGCCGGCGGTTTTGAAAACTATATTCTTACAGAAGATATAACATTATCAAATTGGACACCGCCATCGAATTTTACAGGCAAATTATACGGTAACGGTCGTACAATAACGATTAACAGTATTGTCAGTTCAACAAACTGCGGGCTTTTAGGAGTCGCGAACAATGCAACAATCCGCGATTTGCATATTCATTATCAGAATATATCAATAACCGGAACGGGAACTACAACTTTCGGCGGCATCTCTGCGGAATGCAGCGGCAGCAGCAGCATATTAAATTCTATTGTTTCAGGATCCGTAAACGTCGATGCTGCAATGAATGTTGGCGGTATAGTAGGCAATATGCTTGGCGGGACTATAAAAAATTCATATTCAAGCGTTGATATAAATTATTCCCGCACCGGCGGCAATAGTACTAATGCTTTTAGAATAGGCGGTTTTGTTGGATACAGTACAAGTTCTACATTAGAAAACTGCGGCAGCAGCAATTTAATAATGGTTACTCACAACAGCGGTATAGGCGAGTATAAAATCGGAGGTTTTGCAGGCGTTTTACAAAACAGTGTTAGTAAGTGTTTTAGCACCACCTCCATCGAAATAAGTATAACAAGTAGTACAACTTCAGACCCCAGGCATGATATTGGAGGATTTGTAGGATTTGCAACTGGTGGTAATTATACAGTAAGTGAAAGTTATGCTACAGGTTCAATTACAGTTATATCAAGTACACCTGAAAACTCCAATTATTATGTTGGCGGTTTTGTAGGATACGCTCAATTTGGTTTTGAAAATTGTTACGCTACCGGAAATATTTCTGTTGACAGAATTACTACAGGTTCAGGAGCCGGAAGAATAACAGATATCGGCGGATTCGCAGGCGGCGTATTTGGTACCTCATCTGTTACTGCCATAATCACTCTCTGTTTTTCTACCGGATCTTTTACTTTAATGACTACTGGACTAGTCACAGGCGGCAGTGTTGGAGGTTTGGCGGGTTATGTAAATCGACAAAGTATAATAGCTAACAGTTTAGCTCTTGGTTCATACATTGCCGGAATCGATCAAGGCAGTTGGACCAATATAGGTAGGATAGGCGCTAATGTTGATGATCCTCCTGGCGGCCAATCAGTTTATTATTATAATAATCATGCAATTGAAAGTTTAAAACTATATATATTTAGAGGTGTATCTAATTATCCTGAGGAAACAGAATGGTGGGAAGAAGATATGTGGCCTAATCTAAAAAATGGCGGAACAATTTCTATTGTTATGCTTGCAAGAAACTTCTATCAGAATACTTTAGGTTTCAATAGTACAATTTGGGATTTAGGTACGCCTGTTACAAGAAACGGCTGGCCGACTTTAAGAAATGTGGGTGGACCGCAGTGAGAAAAATAATATGAATAGAATTTTAGTATTCTTTTTTACATTTTACATGTTAACTACAGCTTGCTTCGCTGTTGATTTTTCCATTCGTCCCAAAGTTTATCTTTCTTTTCCAACCGGAGCGGGTAATATTACTCCGGACGGATACGAAATGTACAACATGGGTTGGGGCGGCGAAATAGGCGCGGAAATTGATCTTTCTACAATTTGGTCTAATCCTTTAGGACTTGGTTATACAACAGGTCTTGAAGGCGGTTTTTTATTTAAGCCATTCCGAGGCGATACCGCGATTCACGGCAATATATTAAATTTAAATTATTATTCCATTGGTATTTGCTGGTCTTTATATTATTTTCCATTGTCGCGCCTTTTTACTCGTATAGACGGAAATTTCGGCATGTATCAATCCAGTAATGATATGGGAATCACAAGACAGTCCGCGGCAGGTATGTATTGGCGTTTAGGCGGAGAAGGCGGCTTTCGTTTTACTCCGGGTTTCCTTCTCGCGGCTAACGCAGGATGGCGCCAGTATGAAGAAGGATGGAGTTTTGGGTTTTTAGGCGAAAATAACAGAACGATGAACTCAGGTTTTTATCTCGGATTAACGGCGCAGATAACATTTCAGACAGGCAGTAATAATGACGGGATCAGCGCGGTTTTGGAACAAAACGAAGCCGTGTACCCGGCGTTTATGCAAGCTTATCAGGACAACGCGGTTGGAAATGTCGTTATACGCAATAATGAAAACGCGGAAATCCGAGATGTTCAATTCAGTTTCCGCGCTTCATCCTACACAGCTTCCGAATATCCCTTTGGTTCAGCTTCGATTATTCAACGCGGACGCAGTATCGAATTGCCTTTGCTCGCGGATTTTTCACCGGAAATCCTGCGCTTTACAGATAACGGCCGCATAATTGGAGAAATTGTTATACGTTACAGGTTTTTGGGACAGCAGCGCGAAGCTGTAAATGTTGTAACAATAGCGACTCATAACCGCAACAAAATAAAAGAAGACGGCGCCGCGTTCGCCGCTTTTATCTCCCCTACTTCGCTTGAAACGCTGGATTTCGCGAGGTTTATCGCGGGGTTAGCCCGCGCTAACAGGTTAACAGGTCACAATCAAAACATGCAGTACGCTGTTTGGCTTTTGGAAGGTTTAAGAGCATCAGGAATAATAGAAAAAGAAATTTTAAATAACGAAGGTTATGTGCAATTCCCCGCGGAAACATTATTATTCAGAAGCGGAACAACCAGGGATTTATCTTTGCTTTTCGCTTCATGTCTTGAAGGTGTCGGTATAAGATCGGCTTTTATTCAAACAGAAGATAATTTTTTAATCGCGTTTAACCTGGGTATGAATCAGGCAGCGGCGCAGACATTTTTTAATGGCACAGAAAATATTTTAATAATTAACGATACTGTATGGCTTCCCTTGTCTATGGACGCGTATAACGACGGCTTTTTCGCCGCATGGAAAACGGGAGTTTCTATTTTAAACGAATCGTTCGCCGCGGAAAAGGCCGTTGATTTTATTATTGTAGAAGACGCTTGGGCAGTTTATCCGCCCGCGCCTTTGCCTGAATTGGGAAGAAACATTATACGCACGGATAATGAAATAGCGAAAGATGAATTTAATAAAGCTATGCGGGAATATATAACACAGGAAATAATTCCAATAATACAGATAACACAAAATAGAGATCTTACAGTAATGGATGAAGCGGCTCGTTTAAACCGTTTGGGAATTTTAAATGTGCGCGCGGGTTTAATAACAGAAGGAAAAACAGCTTATGAAAGAGCCGCGGATTTGGGTTCAATTCCCGCGATGACTAACAGGGGTAACCTCGCGTTGATCGAAAGGGATTTTGATGCAGCGCAAAGATGGTTTAATTCAATATTAGAACTGGACAGCGGCAATAGGGCGGCGATACGGGGACTTGAAAGAGTGGAAGGCAGCAGGTAATACTGCAAAAAATATTTGGAGGTAAGAAAGATGAAAAGAATTGTGGTTTTGGTGATCATGATGTGTGTTTTAACGGGTTTTGTTTTTGCGCAAAGTTATACTGTGCAAAGTTTAACAGGACGCGTTCAAAGAGAAAGCGGGAATAATATGGTTGATGTAAGAGTTGGAGATATTCTTACAAATGAAACCGTTATTCAAACAGGAGTGGGAGCGTCTCTTGTATTGGCAGAGGGAGACAGAACACTTACCATTTCCGCGGCACGTAGCGGCACAATCGGAGAACTTGCAACAGCAGCTTCGGGAATTCGCATCAACGGAAACATAACCCGTGCCGATACAGGAGCGACCGCGCGCGCGGCGGGACAAGTATCAACAGCTTCCGCGAGAGCAAGTGACGCCGCAGAAGATGACAACATCGCAGCAGAATAAAAAATTACATGCCGCCAAAGGAGAATAAATGAAACTTCAAAAATCGTTTTTTATAATTTCTCTGGCGGCATGTTTGGCGTCATCATTATTATTTTTTACATCACTGGATAACAAATTCCTTGATGTGTTTTTACGTTTTCTGCCGTCATTAACCGAAGATGAAAAAGTTATTGTATTAACACTCGATGATACCGCGATGGAAAACGCAGGCGGCTTCCCTTTCAGACGGGAAATGATGGCAGACATTGTTATTTTATTAAAAGAACTTGGCGTTGAATCAATCGTTTTCGACTTAAGTTATCTTGATGAAAGCGCGAATCGTTTTGATTCACAACACGCGATAGAAACATTTGTTCAATATTATAATTGGGGATATACAGACCCTTATGATATAATTTCTGTTATTCCGTTTTTCGGCAGAGATGTAGATGAATATTTCGCGAAAGCTCTGGCTTTCAGCGGCAATTCATGGCTTACCCTGACTATGACGCCAATAGAAAATGTTTTTGATATCGATCTTATATTTAAAAATGAAGAAAAAGATAGTTATTTATATAATTACATCGCGTCAAAAAATATAACCGTTAAGGGTGATACAAAAACACCGGAAGCGGCAGACATTACACCGGCAATCCAAAAACTTTTAAACCGCGCGAAAGGAGCCGGATTTGTAAACGCCAGCCCTGATTCTGACGGCTTGCGGCGGCGCGTGCATCTTTTATGGAAATATAAAGATGATTATTACAAACAGCTTACACTCGCGGCAATTCAGGAAAAACTTGGTTACGATTCAATTGAAGTATCAAATAGAAATATAAATTTAAATATGAACGATGGTTCGGTATTGCGAATTCCCCGGGCTCAAGACGGCTCTGTACTTTTAAAATGGCCAAAAAAAATATTTTATGAATACAATTATCTGTCACTCGCATGGTTAGTTAATCATGTATTGGAAGAAGCCGCTTTCGCGAAGAACATCAGTTTAATGGATGATTGGGGCTTTTTTACTTATTGGAACGGATACAATCCATTGCAATATTATCTTTTAGCGGAAGAAATTAAAAATGATATTTTAAATAAAAACGGCGCTGTAACAGATGAGTGGTTCATCGCGAGAAATAATTTTTTTAGAACAATCGAAGAGTTTCTATACGGCGTTTATATACAAAACATTTTAAACGATGTAGAAGAATTTCCCGAAATAGTGGATTTTGTACGCGAGGTATTTGATGTTTGCCGCGAACAATTTGAAGAAATATCAAGGATACGCAGAGAAGTTTCTATTTTAAACGGAAGCTTTATTATTATAGGTTCCGACGCGACTTCGATGACAGATCACGGAACAAATACTTTTCAGGAAATATTTCCAAATGTAGGAAGTTACGCAGTCGTCGCGAATATGCTGCTCGCGGGAGAATTTATTACTGATGTTCATTGGTTAATATCATTTATAATCGCGCTTTTTTACGCGTTATTAATAGGTTATCTTGTAAACCGTTTTGATACTCATCTGTCAATAATAACAGGTATTTCCAGTATTATTATTTTAAGCGCTTCGTTTGTGGTTTTCTTTATAACTAGCAGGATTTATTTAGGTCTCGCGGTTCCATTAGTTTCTACAGCTGTTACATTTGTTACGATTATGGTCAGCAAATTTCTCGCGACCAGCCATGAAAAAGCCTTTTTACATAACGCGTTTTCGCGCTACCTCGCGCCTGAAGTTATTTCTGAGATTATAAACGATCCAAACAAATTAAATCTTGGCGGCGAAAAACGGGAAATGACCGCGATATTTACCGACATTCAGGGTTTTTCTACAATTTCTGAACAGCTTGATCCCGTTCATCTTGTAAAACTGCTTAACCGTTATCTGACATTAATGAGCAATATCGTAATGGAAAATGTCGGAACCATCGACAAATACGAAGGGGATGCGATAATCGCGTTCTTTGGCGCTCCTGTATTCCGTGAAAACCACGCTGCTCTAGCCTGCCGCAGCGCTGTCGCGATGAAAGCCGCTGAAAAAGAATTAAATAAAACAGTTGTAGAAGAAGGTTTAAGCCCGGTGCCATTATTTACACGAATAGGCATTAACACAGGCGATATGGTCGTAGGTAACATGGGCGCGGAAAACAAAATGGACTACACAATAATGGGAAATGCCGTAAACCTCGCT
>WQXE01000107.1 GCA_009784995.1 Treponema sp.
AATTAAGCTTGCTTAGGATGCGTATATGAACATTTAAAAATCTGTTACTTTACTCTGATGGCTTACGAAATCTCAAACAGAGAAGGATTGTTTTATAAATGGGCTTTTTCTACAAACTCTACGGTTCGGTACGGTCGGCGGCGTTACGCTCTCATCCTTCGAAATTTTTGAACTCAGGGGCGCACCAAACGGAAACCGATATCGTTGAACCTGAAGTACGGATCGATGTAGTCCCGATCAGCGGAACGGGTATTCGAAGCCGAATTGAACCAACACCCGCCGCGTAACACGCGGTAAGCACCAGATACCGCGCCTTGAGGATTTGTCTGCACGCTATCAGGATAACTTCCCAACCAATCCCAGCACCACTCCCACACATTTCCATGCACGTCATGCAACCCCCAGGGATTTGCTTTCTTCTTACCTACTTCATGTGTCATACTATTTGAATTTCCTGAATACCATGCGTGATTTACAAGTTCGCTTTCCGTATTTCCAAAGTACCAGTTCCATCCAGAATCTGTCCCGGCACGGCAAGCATATTCCCACTGCGCTTCTGTCGGTAATCTATATCCGTTTGCTGAAGTATTTACTGTTATTGTCCATTTTAATGTATCCCAACTATTTGTATTGTTAGGATCTTCGTTATCCTTATCAATAATGTAATAAGGTGTTAACCCTTGTTTTACGCTTAACGCGTTACAGAACTCTATAGCGTCATACCAGCTTACACTTTCTACTGGTCTTTTAGCGTCTGTTTCTCCTGTAGCGGGCGGTCTTCCTTTTGCGGTTGTAAACCAGCTTGGGTTTGTTTCCATGACCGCCTCATACTGCCCCTGCGTTACCTGATACTTACTCATTTGAAAACCGCTCAGTGTTATTGTATGCCCGCTTCTTTGAAAACTTCCACTTGGTATTGTATTCATAGTCAACTGTACATTACTGCCAGCTATTGTAATTGTAATTTCGTTTCCTTGTGTTGTTGTTTCAGGTTTATCACCTTCAGGATCACAAGTTATAAATGTAAACCCAATTACTATCGCAAAGATAATAATTCCAAAAATCCTAATTCCATTTTTCATGTGAAAATACTCCTTTAAAAATTTTTTTTGTATTTAAAAGCCGCCATGAAGAACAGATCATATTCTGTCTCCTAAAAGCTTTTTTCCAGATAATAGTGGGTTTTGGGCAGATCTATCCCCCCAAAAATGGTTTTTGGGGAAAATTGTAAAGTTTCTTCTATAGTATGAGAGAGAGAGAGAGAGAGAGAGAGAGAGAGAGAGAGAGAGAGAGAGAATTTGAATTCATGTTGCTTTTTTGTCGCATTATTGCAATATTAACACTTTTATGAAAATCTTGCAAGGTTAAAAAAGGTGAAAATCCGCGTTAATCCGCAGACATTACTTTCAAATCATTCTATCTGCCAATTACCTTCGCTTAACACATACCTGCCCGCTCTTCTTCCATTACTTGCGTAAAAAGCGTCAAAATTGTTGGCGGTAGTGTATAAAATTTTTCCTCCGCTACCATTGTGTTACCAAAACTTTTTTAAATATTAGTTTTTAATATTTTTTCATTACAAAAATCATGTATACATTGCCTTTGTATTAACTATGTCTACAAAGACCTATTCCACCTATAAATTTTCAGCAGTACTGAGAGTTTTTAAATTTTCCAGTAATTTACAAAACAGCACTTTTGGCAGATATACGAACTGTAGGGTTCTGTCCTATTGAATCTGAAATCTTACGATTTTTAACAGGTTTTTTCACAAGACACCCCTCATCAAATTCACGCATACGTTCATCGCTAATTAATCCTTCTTCGTGAAATTCCTTCATATCCTCGTGAATAGCTTGTAGTATTTTACTCTGATATTTTTTTTTCATAACTTAACTCCTAATATTTCAATTAACTTGCCAAGTTTTACTCGTTTATTAATTTGTTCATCAGTCAATGAAAAATATTCCTTTGCTGTTTCCTTGAAATATTTTTTTTCCTTTTTACTAATATTAGCCTTATCAGATTTTTCAAAACCATATACATAAAATGTCTTATCTTCGCTTCTAAATAACACAATTACCCTGTAGCCACCCGATTTTCCTTCACCAGATCGAGCTACTCGCAGTTTATAAACATTACCACCAAGATTTGCGTTTGCTTGTCCTGCTTCAAGCTGCCTTACCGCATCTTCTAGTTCATTGTCAGAGATAGCCTCTTTCTCTGCAAATTTGTCAAACCAAGTGTTTTTAAATACTCTCACTAATTAATAATAACATGAAATTAATGAAAAAACAACTCTGCGTTCTTTGCGTCTCTGCGAGATGAAAAATGGAATTATTTCTTACTCTATCTGCCAATTGCCTTCACTAAGCACATACCTGCCCGCTCTTCTTCCATTACTTGCGTAAAAAGCGTCAAAATTGTTGGCGGTAGTGTATAAAATGTTTCCGCTGACATCGGCAAATACGATATTTCCCCTGATGCGACCATCGGAAGACCTAGCGTCAAAAGCGCGGTTTCCCAAAGTTTGCAACGAAGGCGGAATAGTAACACTTGTTATAAAATTATTGTAAAAGGCGCCGTCTCTAATCGTTGTAACACCTGTACCAACTATAACTGTAGTAAGCCTGTTGCCTGAAAAAGCGCCTTCGCCAATTAATGTAACGCTTGCGGGGATTTCAATATTTCTTATTCTATTACTATAAAAAGCGTAATCGTCTATGGTTGTAATTGTAGAAGGGAGCTCAATCGAATCAAGCATATTGTTGGAAAAAGCTCCTTTGCCGATTATAACAATACTTGAACCGAGCGTAACGCTTCTAAGCCTGTTTGATGAAAACGCTCCCCTACCGATTCTAGTAACATTGTTTCCTATTGTTACTGCTTCCAGTCTGTTATACGAAAATGCTCCGTCACCGATGATTGTTACAGAATCTGGAATGGAAACTTCTCTTAAACCTTTGTTGATAAACGCGCTGTCAGCGATTATTGTCACCCTTTTTCCATCAATAATTTCAGGAATATCAAGGGTAATAGCTCTGCCTATAGAACCTGTGATGGTAAGACCGGTATTGTTATCTTCGACTGTTATCCGTAAGCCACTGTCCGCCAAAAGATGGCTCGTAAAAACGCAAGCGGCAAGCAAAATAAGCAGTAATATAACGCATTTTCTCATTATATTAATTATAATGCCGCAAGTTTGCCAATTCAAGGGTAAATTAAGGTTCACTACATAAAAAATCCAGCACCCAAAATTCGGATGCCGGATGGATATGAATTTTTGGGCGGTACAAGACTCGAACTTGTGACCCCCAGCGTGTCGAGCTGGTGCTCTAACCAACTGAGCTAACCGCCCTCATTCTCTCTTAATTCTACAAAAATATAAATTAAAGTCAATGGGTCATATTTAGTTAATATAGCCGCCTAATTCTTTATAAGATATAGAAATATATCATTCTAAAATAAGTAGATATATCACTTTACTGCTTACAAAAATCGTAATTTATAATGTAGAATTAATAGTGATTAATATTAGAAAAACTATTTCTATGCTCAATTCTATGCACAATTACCATTTTTTACGAATATTATTGACTTTATCTATTTTTTAAGCGATAATATATGTAAGCGCCAAGCGCGAAAGAGGATGCACGGAGGTTGATCGGGGGGCTTATTGCTACCACGGACCAAGGTACTTGCATTCTCTTTTTTTTTAACATAAACCTACCTGTAAAGACCTTATTGTATAAATTCTATTTCCATCTTTTAAATTTTTCATTTCTTTAACTGTAATTTTTACAACTGTTATTTTCCCTTCGTATTCCATTAGCGCATATAACCTGTGTATATCAGCTATATTGTCGTTGTTCTTGTTCGGATTCATTTCAAAAGACCAAGGTTCTATAGAATGAGTAAAAAGTTTATCAAGGTTTCCGGCAGCAAGAAGATGTGCTTTTAAATTTTTTGCCGAGCCTTCGCCAGCATCGCTTAATATTTTCTCGATAGAATTTTTTGAAAGAGTAGCAGTCAAGCCCGATATATTTTTTAGAGGATTTACAATAAAGCTTGATAATATTTTTCTTGCCTCGGTATAATTTTGAGGAAATCTTTCCATTCTCGCTTTTTCTATTACTTCTTCCTGTGTTCCAAAATCAGATATTTTAAGTTCCTTAGCTTTCTCTGAACTACTATCCCAATGTTCTTTTTCCAAACCAGCATCCTTATAGGTATTCAAAAATTAAACGAAATGGGAGCTTTTTTTGACTTTTCATTGTTTTAAAAAATAAATTCTATGCACATTGTATGAACAATTGAAGGTTTAAAAATTCATAAATCCTTATCTGGTATAGAATTACGCCAAATAAGGATTTAATGCGCGAAAGTTTATTTTACTCTTTCGCGGATAGCTACGTTTACTTCGATCTTTCCGCTGTTGCCAAGTTCCATAGGTACAATAAGGGCTTCTACTTCGCCGAGGTTTGTAGAAACTTCCATATTATCGCCTGTAAAAAGAGCCGGCGGGGTAAGGTCAAATTTGAAGCCCAGATCGTGTAATTTTGTTACTGCCTGAGCAGTAATCATGTTCGCGAGTTCCTGAATGGTTGCTTTTGCAAGTTCGTCAAGAGCGGTAAAAGTTTCGCCGTTCATTCCACCCGCAATATGTAAAGCTGTATCCTTGGTCATGTCAAAAAGAACGCGTCCTTCGACATCACCCGCAAGCCCTACGAGAGCCGCTACGCCCATAATGGACATGGATGTAGGCTTAAGATAAATATCACCGCGTTTCACTTCAGTATTCAACACCTCTTTTAAAACACTAAATGCGGATTCCACAAAAGGGTTGATATATTCTACTCTCATACTTTTTTCTCCTTACAATATCTTTATGATAACATTAATTTAAATGTCTGTACAGTGATATATGACTTTTTTATGAATTATGCAAATAAGCCGAAATGGGGTCGTCAGCTACTGACTGCCACAATACTCCGCCAAGTTCTTCATTTCTGCCTAAAATCACAATTCCGCGGGTTTTTAACTTTTCAGAAAAATCCGCGACAATTCTTGCTTGTTCCTGTGCCGGCAGGAAAGAAATTATATCTCTCGCGAGAATATAATCTACATCAGGCAAAGAGTTTTCATTAGTTACATCATGATATTCGAAAATAATCGAATCTTTAATAGATTGATTAAACGAATAACCGTTTGAACCACGCACCATAAACGGCCTGCAAAACTCGGGCAGTTCTTCCAAATCAAAAGTCATATTTGGCGCTTGTGATACAGCCATGATGTCATTATCATTTGCCCATATCTTAATATTGGCGTTAGGGTACTTGGCTTTCATAATACAGGCAAAAGAATAAGTTTCATAACCTTTGCCGCAGCCGATATTCCAGGCGCTGATATTTCCTGCTGATGATTCGGGAAGAATCTTCTTAACGGCATTCGCGTACGATTCACTCCAGAATTCACCGGAACATGGAGACGAAAAAGTATCCAAAAAGTCATCAGCGTCTGAAGCGGTTCTTAATTGTAAAGCCTCGCCCGTGCGGCCTGTACTCCATTCGGAAAAACGCCTGTGAAGCCATCTGTCGTTTATGCTTGTTACGTTAAACCGTTTTAACGCGGCAAGACTTTCCTGAACAAAACCAATAGCCGTATTCGCCGCGGCGCGCTGCGCGAGAGTCTGATCCCCTGACGGAGGAGGCGGCACAAAATATTCGCCGTCCGAAACTGTAGAGCGTGATTGTTTCTTTTCTTCTTCTGTTACTGTAAATATACGCACAACATCCAGGATGATATAAAGATCGCCCTGTTTTTCTACAACACCGCTGATATATTTTATGTTGATGTCACCGAAGATTGGATGAGGCGGCTGGATTTGTTCTTTATTTATCCCGACAACCTTATCGATCTTGTCTACGATTGTTCCGTAAACCTGATCATTAATATGCAGGATAAGCATATTTTCCATTCCTTCGTTTTTACTTTCCAAAGGCAGGTGAAAAAATTGCCTAAGATCGATGATAGGAATGATGTCGCCGCGAAGATTATAAACACCTCGGACAAACGACGCGGCGTTAGGTACATAAGTAAATTTATCGGCTTTCGCGATTTCTTTTACATTCATGATATCAACGCCGTAATCTTTTCCGGAAAGAGAAAATGTGACCATTTTAAAATCTACATTCTCTACACGTTCTTTTTGTTCCTGTAAATCGGCGTTTACCTGTTCTAAATCTTTAATTACTGCCGCCATGTATTACCTACCGTGTCGAAGCTTCGCGGATTCGGCGCTGCTCCATTTCCTTTTTTAATCCCAGTTCAAGAAGCTGGCTTACATCGATAATTAAAGAGACCGATCCATC
>WQXE01000108.1 GCA_009784995.1 Treponema sp.
CCTGTTTCGCTTGACATGTTTACATCAATGCGGATAGGTTTTTCGCCGCCCGCTGTTATTTTTACTTTTTCTATTGAGTTTGCTGAATATTGATGAATATGTCCGACTCTTGGTGAATGCCCCATCGCGATTGGTATGCGAGCTCTGCCTTTGGTCATATCGCAGCCGTCCGCTACCTGGATAATTCCGGCTTCCAAAGTAGTTAAACCAATCGTACCCATGTGACCGGCGATTCCTTCAAGCGCGACAGAACGTATCATTATTTTTTTCTTTAAATTATTACTAAAAACTTCAGTTAAAATATTATCGATAATTGGCTGGGAAAGTATCATGCTGTGTGATTCATGGTTTTGTCTGCCAATACTCATGCCGATGTCGTGTAACATGGCGGAAAACATCACCGCTATAAGACTGTCTTCAAAATCGCCGCAGCCGTCTGTTTCCAATGTTGTTTTTATACCTGCTTTTTGTAATAGATCCATCATAACTATCGCGTTTTTTGTTACAATGCGCATGTGTACAGGTCCGTGATCGTTAAACCCAAGTCTTACGATGGAAACATTGTTGGCATATTCTTGTAATGTCTGAATTTCTTTATTTTCAAGAAGAAGTTTTAAACATTTTAAAGCGTTACCTGAAAGATTTAAAGCTTCAATCTTGTCAATTAACGAGTTGTCGATATTTAATTCTTTCGGCGATTTCATGTTTCTCCGTTTACCCGCTATCTAAGATAAATATAATCGGTCATTGCGCCGTTAATATTATCATGATAAACATTTGTAAAACTCCAGCGGTTGTTTAATGCCCAAAAATTTCTTGGACGCATAAGGTAAATTAAAGGGCATTGTTCTAAAAGTATTGATTGGAATTCATCCCAAATTTCCTTTGCTCTTGTTTTATCCAATGTATAAAGTCCTTCGTTATATAAATTATCGATGCGAGCTTCCCATTCAGTAGCGGGAGTTAGCTGATTTGGATGCCACAAATGAAGGTTACCACTGGATCTCCATGTATTGCTTCCCTGACTTGGAAAAATCCCAGAGCCGCTAAGCCCCATTATCATTGAATCCCAGTCAAAAGTTTCGAATAACTGCTGAACCAGTAATTGAAAATTTAAAACGCGGATATTAACTTTTATTCCAACTTTGGAAAGTTCATCCATTATTATGGAAGCGGTATCTTGAATTACAACCCTGTCTGAACTGATTGTAAGATCAAATTCAATCTGCCTACCTTTGCTGTCGCGCATAATACCGTCGGAATCCCTGTTAATACCAATCGATGATAAAAGTGAAATAGCGCGTTGTGTATCATAAAGATACTGAAGAGTAATCGAAGGATTGTAAAAAGGGTTTGGCTCCGGGAAAATGCTGAGTTTAGATTGCGAAAGCCCGCGGTAAACCTGAATGTTAATTCTTTCACGGTGTAAAAGACAGCTCATTGCCTGTCGGAATTCTTTTTTTGTAAACCATTCATATTGAGGTTTATTATTGTTAACGGGGTTTTGATTGAATGTCCAAAAGTTCGCGTTTAACGCGCCTTCGGAATTAAAAATCGAATAACTGCCGTCATTATTATTTACAAAAGGATTAATATCTTCGGGTCGAAGCGTGTAAGAATCAACATTGCCCTCCAAAAATAATAAAGACCTTGTTGTTTCATCAGGAATGACTCGTATAATCATTTCTTCGGGATATGGAATTGAAATACCAATGGAATCTGTTTTCCAGTAATCGGGGTTACGTTTATAAACAAGCCTTTGTCCCGGTGTATATTCAACTAAAAACCATTCACCCATAGAAGGAATTGTCTGAGGGTTTATGGATATATTATAAAGATTTCTTACAGCTTCGGCTCCGCCGTTTCTTTTCGCGGGTTCATAAATAAAACGGGGACCAAACTCCATATTTAAAGTTAAAATTGGTTCCGCGACAATTATTGGAAAATGAAAAGCGAAACGTAAATCATCAATTTTTCTGATGGTTATACGTTCTCTGTTACCATTTGGCATTTCAATAAACTGCCCGTAATAACCGGAGCTTTCCATCGCGCTGTCGCCTCTAATTTCGTCATACCAGAAAATAACATCGTCGCTTGTTACTTTTACCTTTCTGTTTGAATTGTAATAACTCCAATAAAGATCATCGCGCAAAGTCACTACAACCTGCATGGTATTGTTTTGTTCATTAAGTATTATTTGATAAGACGCGATACGCGGTTTCCATTCACGTTTTACAGTATCATAATCAAATAAATAATCGGTCATTCTTGATACGATTAATCTTGTAGAAGAATCCTGTTCGGCAATAAGCATATTAAAACTTTTTGGATCGTCAATTACAGTCGAAAACCAGGTTCCGCCAACTCTGCCGGGAAGGAATTCTTCTCCTGTCCAGGGTTTACTTATGGTTTTCGCGAGCAGTTCAGAAAGACCTCGCGAATCAAAACCTTCAAATTCATCCAGCGAAAATTCATCATGTTTTGTACAGGAAAGAAATAGACAAAAAATGACTAATAATATTGATATTTGTTTCATGTGATAATAATACTTTTGTCTTATGATTAATGTCTAGTGTTCAAATAGCCAAGTTGACAAATATCGCTCGCCCGAATCGGGTAGAATTACAACAATCGTTTTATTTTCGTTTTGCGGACGGTTCGCGATTATTAACGCTGCTTCCAAAGCGGCGCCTGATGAAATACCGGCAAGGATGCCTTCTTCTTTTGCCAATCGGCGCGCGATAATAGCCGCTTTTTCTTCATCTGCCTTGTAAACCTCATCGATTATCGGGTTAACAAGAACACCAGGAATAAAACCCGCGCCTATTCCTTGAATTTTGTGTGTTCCTGCTTTTCCGCCGGAAAGTACAGGGGAATTTAAAGGTTCCACCGCGATTATTTGTATGGAAGGTTTTTTAGATTTTAAATATTTTCCTGTGCCGCTTATTGTTCCGCCTGTTCCGACACCGCTTACTAGAATATCGATTTTTCCTTCTGTGTCGTTCCAGATTTCAGGTCCTGTGGTTTTTTCATGAATCAAAGGGTTTGCGGGGTTTTCAAATTGCTGTGGCATAAATGAATTGGCGGTAGATTGTAAAAGCTCGTTTGCTTTTTCAATCGCTCCAAGCATGCCGTCTTTTCCGTCTGTAAGGACAAGTTCGGCTCCAAGCGCTTTTAAAAGTTTTCGCCGCTCATCGCTCATTGTGTCAGGCATGGTAAGAATTATTCTGTAGCCTTTTACAGCAGCTACATAGGCAAGCCCAATGCCTGTATTGCCGCTTGTTGGCTCGATTATTACAGAACCCTTTTTTAACCTGCCTTCGTTTTCGGCAGCTTCGATCATGGATAGGGCGATACGGTCTTTTATGCTGTGGTGGGGATTAAAACTTTCCAGCTTCGCGTAGATTACAGCCTTAGTGGTATTAATTTTGTTAAGCCTGACTAGCGGAGTGTTTCCAATAAGGTCTGTAATTTTATCTACTTTCAATCTTATCCAAGTCCGTATTTTAAATCGTCGATGATATCATCGATGTGTTCTGTACCGATAGAAAGACGGATTGTGTTCGGTTTAATGCCGCTTTCGAGCAGTTCTTTTTCGCTCATCTGCGAATGAGTTGTAGACGCGGGATGTATTACAAGTGATTTAACATCGGCGACATTCGCGAGAAGCGAGAACAATTGTAGTTTTTCCGTAAAGAGTTTCGCTTTTTCCGCGTTACCTTTTAACTCGATTGTAAAAATTGAACCCGCGCCTTTTGGAAAATATCTTTTGTAAAGTTTGTGATCGCGGTGAGTAGGTAATGAAGGATGGTTTACACTTTCAATCTGCGGATGATCTTTTAAAAACTCTACAACTTTAATCGCGTTTTCTACATGGCGTTCTACACGCAAAGATAACGATTCCAACCCTTGCAAGAACAAGAAAGCGTTAAACGGTGAAAGGCACGCGCCTGTATCGCGAAGCAGTGTAGTGCGGGCTTTTATTATATACGCGAGATTTTTTACAGCGTCTGTAAATACAACACCGTGATAACTTGGGTTTGGTTTTGAAAGACCGGGGAACTTGTCGTTTTGCGCCCAGTCAAACTTGCCGCCATCGATTATAACGCCGCCTATGGATGTTCCGTGTCCGCCGATAAACTTGGTCGCCGAATGTATTACAATATCCGCGCCAAGTTCAAAAGGTCTTAAAAGGTACGGAGTAGCGAAAGTGTTATCTGCAATTACAGGAATGCCGTGTTTGTGCGCGATTGCGGAAACCGCTTCGATATCAACAATGCTTGAATTGGGGTTGCCAAGTGTTTCAAAAAAGAATGCTTTTGTATTGGGTTTTATCGCCTTTTCAAAATTGGCGGGGTCGCTGCCGTCTACAAAAGTTGTTTCTACACCCATGTCTTCGAAGGTGTGAGCGAAAAGGTTATAAGTGCCGCCATAAACTTGAGTATCTACAACGATGTGATCGCCCGCGCGCGTGATGTTTTGGATTGCCAATGTAGAAGCCGCCTGTCCTGACGCTAAAGCCAAAGCCGCGACACCACCTTCAAGCGCCGCCATGCGTTTTTCAAATACATCCCATGTAGGGTTCATAATTCTTGTATAAATGTTTCCAACCTCTGTTAAGGCGAAACGGTCTGACGCTGATTTTGAGCTTGGGAATACATAAGAGGTTGTCTGATAAATTGGTACAGCTCTTGAGTCTGTTGATGGGTCAGGTACTTCCTGCCCGGCATGGACTTGAATAGTTTCAAATCGATAATTTTTAGTTGACATAAATATCTCCTCGTAACATTAATAATAGTAATTTTGATATTTTTGTCAATTGCTTAAAAAATTAACTCTTATTATAATTAAATTATGTCAGCGCTTTTACCTCCCGGTATAATTGGAATCATAGGCGGCGGTCAACTTGGCCAAATGATGATATACCGTTCAAAAAAACTTGGATTTCGTTTTGCCGTTCTGGATGTTAAAGGTTCTCCCGCGCATTCACTCGCGGACATTGTAATCGAAGGAAGCCTTAAAGATAAAGACGCGATTGAACAGCTCGCGAAGGAATCTGATGTTTTAACTTATGAAATCGAACACATTAATACCAACGCTTTAATGGACTTACATTCAAAAAATTGTTCGATATTTCCTTCTCCGGATGTATTACACATTATTCAAGATAAATTATTACAAAAAGAGTTATTCATAAAAAAAGGACTGCCTTGCGCTCCTTATTTTTCTGATGATATAAATTCTATTAAAAAATTTCCGATTGTGCAAAAAACACGCAAAGAAGGTTACGACGGAAGAGGCGTTAAGGTTTTAAAAAGTGAAACAGACGAAATTTTAAAAGGCGCGTCTATTTTTGAAGAACTAATAGACATCGATAAAGAGCTTGCCGTAATGGTAAGCAGATCAAGAGACGGTTCAATCGCTGTTTTTCCAGTAACAGAAATGGCGTTTAACCCCGATCACAATATTTGCGACACTGTAATCGCTCCCGCGAGAGTCAGCGAAAAAATCGCGGAAGACGCGCGGGAAATCGCGGTAAGTGTAGTAAAAGCGCTGGATGGCGTTGGGATTTTTGGTGTAGAACTTTTTCTTGATAAAAAAGGAAATGTTTTATTAAACGAAGTCGCCCCTCGCCCTCATAATTCAGGGCATTATACGATGGAAGCGTGTGTTACGTGTCAATTTGAGCAACATGTAAGAGCCGTAACAGGGCTCCCGTTAGGTGATACAAAACTTTTACGCCCTGCCGTTATGTTAAACCTTTTGGGACAGGCGGGAAGTAATGGAAAAATGGTTTTACACGGGTATGAAGAAGCGATGAAAATACCCGGTCTTTCAATTCATCTATACGGAAAAAACGATGTTAAACCATTTAGAAAGATGGGGCATTTCACAGTAACGGCAGATACAATAGAAGAAGCGGTTAAAAAAGCGGAACATATTCGTTCAATTTTAAAAATCAGCGGTGATAACAAATCGTAAAAAAGAAAAGGGGGAGTTAAATGTCAAAACCTGTAGTGGGAATTATAATGGGAAGCGATTCGGATTTACCGGTAATGGAAGAAGCGGCGAAAATTTTAAAAGAAGCTAATGTAAATTTTGAAATGACAATTGTGTCTGCGCATAGAACTCCTGATCGTCTTTTTAAATACGCGCAATCGGCAATAGGTAAAGGATTAAAAGTTATTATCGCAGGAGCGGGAGGAGCGGCTCATCTTCCGGGTATGACAGCTTCCATAACAACGCTGCCTGTCATTGGTGTACCTGTAAAGACTGCCGCATTTTCGGGCTTGGATTCGCTTTTATCGATTGTGCAGATGCCAGGCGGCATTCCTGTCGC
>WQXE01000109.1 GCA_009784995.1 Treponema sp.
ACAGAACAAGATAAAAAAGATGAAGCGCTTAGTGTTTACATAAACCGCTTTTCTCCCATTTTTAATACATTTACATATTATATTAATATCGGGTTTGAAAAAAATCTGGATTATTCACTGGATGAATCAATAAGAATTAATGATTATACATCTTTTAACGCGTATTTAATATTTTTCCTGATTTTATTATCATTGGTTATTTCAATTATTCTGGCGCTGGCTGTTACAAAATCCATCGCTGTTCCTCTTTCGCAGCTTGGTCTCGCTGCGGAAAAAATAGCGCTTGGAGAATTGAATATTAATCTTGATCAATCTCAAAGCAATGATGAGATTGCAAATCTTTCGCATAGTTTAAACGAAACAATTCAACAATTAATTGAAGTACAGCAATTAAAAGTAAACGCTATGGTAGCGCAGCATAAAAAAGAAAAAGCGGAAGCTTCTACAAAATCAAAAAGCGATTTTCTAGCGAGAATGAGCCATGAAATCCGAACGCCAATGAACGCTATTGTCGGAATGTCGGAATTACTTTTGCGAAACAATTTAACAGATGAATCACGCAGTTACGCAAAGGATATAAAACAAGCGGGCGGTAATCTAATTTCTATCATTAATGATATTCTTGACTTTTCAAAAATTGAATCAGGTAAGTTGGAAATAATCCCTGTAAATTACCAACTAGCTTCCATAATAAATGATACAGCCAGTATTATCCGTATGCGGCTTTTGGAAAAACCAATACAATTTTATATTGATATAGAAGATTCCATTTCCAATAACCTTATAGGAGACGATATACGGCTTCGTCAGATTTTTATTAATCTTCTTTCAAACGCGGTTAAGTATACGGAAGAAGGTCAAATAACTTTATCCATAAAAACAGAAAAACAAAACGATAAAACTATATGGTTAAAAATTTCTGTAACCGATACAGGTAAAGGAATTAAACCGGAAGATCTAAAAAATTTATTTAACGATTTCGCGCAATTAGACGCGGTTAAAAACAGAGGTATCGAAGGTACAGGTCTTGGTCTCGCGATAACAAAACGGTTATGCGTCGCAATGGATGGAAATATAAGCGCGGAAAGCGAATACGGAAAAGGTACTGTATTCACGGTTATAATCCCGCAGGAAATTCATTTGCCTCAGCCTTTCGCGGCGGCTTTTATTAATAACGATAAACAAGGCAATAGAGAATATACTGAAAATTCCAGTATGACAATATATACATTTCCTAAAGCGCGCGTTCTTGTTGTAGATGATATTTTATTAAACCTTAAAGTAGCCGAAGGATTATTAACGCCATATAAAATGACTGTGGATACATGTCAAAACGGCGCGCTCGCAATCGAAATCGTAAAAAATAATAACTATGATTTAATTTTTATGGATCACATGATGCCCGAAATGAACGGTATCGAAACAACAAAAATAATACGTGAATGGGAGGATAAAAATAAACGCGAGTTTATTCCGATTGTAGCGCTGACAGCCAACGCTATTGCCGGAATGCGGGAAATGTTTATAGAAAAAGGTTTTAATGATTATCTTTCCAAACCCATTGATATTTATAAACTGGACGAAATCTTAAATCACTGGATTCCTGAAGAAAAACGCGAGCAAAAAATCGAAACTCAAAATACATCTACTTCCGCGGATCGCGCATTACAAAAAGCTTTCCGATTTGACGCGCAAAACGCGATTGTTACATTAAAGGAATCAATTTCAGAAAATAACATTAATTTATTTACTGTTACCGCGCACGCGATAAAATCCGCATTGACAAATATGGGTGAACATGAAGTCTCACAAACGGCATTTTTACTGGAAGACGCGGGTTTAAATGGCAATATTATTTATATCAAAGAAAATATAGAAATCTTTATAAAAACTCTTGATGAACTGATAGAAAAATACAGAATACCGCAAAGTGTTATCGCGGAAAATATAAAAGAAGACACAGCGTATTTGGAAGAGCAATTGCGGATTATCAAAACAGCCTGTAATGATTATGATATTGACGCCGCATACGCCGCGCTCAACAGATTAAAAGAAAAACCATGGTCAGAAAAAACAAAACATATACTTGAACAAATCTATGATAAACTTTTTATTTTTAGTGATTTTGATGGGGTTTTTAAACTACTAGAAACCGGAAACCGGTAGCAACTATCAAATTTAATTAAAATTCGCTTTAATATAGTGTACAAAAACCGTAAAAATGGTACAATCCAATCAATATGAAGACAATATTTATAGTTGACGATAACGCTACTAACCTTGTAGCGGCAAGAAATGTGCTTGATGAAACATATAAAACGTACTCCATGCCGTCCGCGGAAAAGATGTTTCAATTGCTGGAAAAAATCACTCCGGATTTAATCCTTCTGGATATAGAAATGCCTGAAATGGGCGGTTTTGAGGCGATCAAAATTTTAAAATCAAAACCTGAAACAAAGGATATTCCCGTTGTCTTTTTAACGGCTTCTCATGTATCGGAAGACAGGCTGGAAGGGCTTACACTTGGAGCGGTTGACTATATTTCCAAACCTTTTGTGCCGGCTCTCCTTCTTCAGCGCATAAACAGAAACCTCGGATAAGATCTGAATGTGGTAATAACTTAAATGAGCAATAAAAAAAATCATGTATTACACAGGTTTATTATATTCTCGATTTTTTTATTTTTAATAATTCTTGTTGTCGGCAGTACGGCGTTTATTTTTTCCATGCGGGAAGTTATAAGAACTAGTAAGGGTGAAGAACTTGCCAGAACGTTGGAACTTAAACGGATAGAACTTGAAACTTCTGTAAACAGCAAAGTAATTGTAGCCATAAAAATGGCAGAATCACCATTGCTCATACGCTATTTTACAAACCCAGAAAACGCCGATGTAAAAACCATGGCGCTGGAAGAAATAATTTCTTATCATGAAACTCTTACAGGCAATATATTCTGGGTAAACGATAAAGATAAATTATTTTACTTTGATGATTTGACACCTTATATCATGGATCCAAGTCTTCCTGAAAACTACTGGTACAACATGACTTTATATGACACTGAAGTTTATAACTTCAATATTAACTATAATCCAGATTTAAATTTGACAAACCTGTGGATTAACGCGCCTGTTTTTGATTCAAACGGTAAAGTGCTTGGCATGGTAGGCAGCGGTATAGATTTAACCGAGTTTATTACCGCGATCTACGAACAAAACCTGGGTAATACCGAAATGTATTTCTTTAACTCTTTTGGAGAAATTACAGGCGCGATGAATATGGATTTAGTTATTAATAAAGAACACATAGAAAATAAATCTGGTATAGAAGATCTGCTTGAATACGCGAAAAGTTTAAAACCTGGTGAAACAAAAATTATTGATTTTACAAACGGAAGAGCCGCAATTGGCACTGTTCCTGTTTTAAACTGGTACTCTATCGCTATCCTTCCGGACAGTATAGACGATTACAGAAACCCTGTTTCCATAGTATTCATTATAATGCTCGCGGTAATGGCGTTTGTTATCTTTATTTTTAATGTATTCATCCGCGGGTTTTTAAAATCGTTACGCGAAACCATGACGTCTCTGGAATACGCGAAAAATGAAGCGGAAGAAGCAAACAGGAGCAAAAGCAGATTTCTCGCTATAATGTCGCACGAAATTCGCACTCCGTTAAACGCTATAATCGGAATATCGCAGATAGAAATGCAGGACAGGGGTATGTCGGACATGCAGTTAAACGCGCATGAAAAAATACACTCCTCCGGAAATAACCTGTTGGGAATTATTAATGACATTCTTGATATGTCAAAAATTGAAACCGGAAAACTGGATTTAAACCCGATTGAATATGATGTTCCAAGCCTTATTTATGACGCGGTTCAGCTTAATATTATACGAATCGGTTCCAAACAAGTAACGTTCAAACTGGAAATAAATGAAAACCTGCCTTCAAAACTTTTTGGTGATGAATTACGGTTAAAGCAAATATTAAACAATTTACTTTCCAACGCGATTAAATACACGGAAGAAGGATATGTAAAATTAAAAGTAGATTTTGAAACATCAGGCGGAAGTATTATTTTAATTTTTATTGTTGAAGACACAGGGCAGGGAATAAAACAGGAAGATAAAAATAAAATGTTTACAGAATATCTGCGTTTCAATGCCGAAGCCAACCGTTTAACAGAAGGAACCGGACTTGGTTTAAATATAACAAAAAAACTTGTAGAAATGATGGAAGGCACTATCATAATGGAAAGCGAATACGGCAAAGGCAGCAAATTTACAGTAACAATAAAACAAAAAGCGCTGGATAATAAACCTATTGGCGCGCAACTCGCGCAAAATATGTGTAATTTTACATTTATAGGTGACAAACAAGCCGAAAAAATGCAAATATCCCGGGTAATAATGCCTTATGGAAAAGTATTAATAGTAGACGATGTTGATATAAATCTATACGTTTCGGAAGGACTGCTTTCTCCCTATAAATTAAATATAGAAACTGCCAACAGCGGTTTTATAGCGATTGAAAAAATAGAAAGCGGTAAAATTTATGACATAATATTTATGGATCATATGATGCCGGTAATGGATGGAATAGAAACCACACAAAAATTACGGGCACTTGGTTATACAGGCATGATTGTCGCGTTGACAGCTAACGCGTTGGCAGGCAATGATGAAATGTTCGCGCAAAACGGTTTTGACGGCTACATTCCAAAACCGATTAACATCATGTTATTAAATAATGTATTAAACAGGTTTATCCGCGATGTTTATCCCGAGGAAGCAAAAAAATACGAACCGGAAATGGTTCCTTATATGGCGGCGCAAACCGATATAATAAATCCAAAAGTATTGCAAGTTTTTAACCTTGATGCAGTAAAAGCGGTTGAAACAATAAATAAAATTTTAAACAGCGGCAATATTTTTGCCGATTTAAAATTATTTACAACTACCGTTCACGCCATGAAATCGGCGTTGGCAAATGTCGGCGAATACGAAGCGTCTCAGGAAGCGTTTTTATTGGAAGAAGCCGGTTTAAAAAGTAATACCGGTTTTATTAAAACAAATACACGAAACTTTATAAAAAGACTTGAAGATTTAATTGAAAAATTCATGCCGCCCGTACATGAGCTTTCACAAATCCACGATGAAGACTCCGAATATCTGACAGAACAGCTTCAGATTATTAAAGCTGCCTGTGAACAATACGATGACGACACGGCATACGCCGCTTTTAACAGATTAAAAGAAAAAACATGGAGTGAAAAAACCTCTTTAATGCTGGAGCGGCTGAGAGACATGTTGTATTTATACAGCGACTTTGAAGGCGTCGTACAAAAGATAAACGAAAAAGCCGTTTTATAATTAATTATTCCTGATTCATTCCCAATTTTCTCGCGTTATCCAAAAGGGACGCGATATTGGAACTGGAAGAACGCATTTCCGTTACTTTCTCTGTTACTTCCACAGAAATCGCGCGTAACTTTTCCATGTCACTGTGAATTTCCGCGCTTCGTTTATACATCGCTTCGGCGCCAGTTCTTACATCTGTAGTCATTTGTTGTACATTTTTTAAAATAGAAAGTGTTCTGGTACTTCCAACCGCCTGTTCTTCCACAGCATGATTTACTTTCGCGAAAGATTCATCGAGTGTTTTTATCATGTTAAAAATAATATTCATGGCGGATACAGTTTCTTTGGATACATTGTCTATTTGCGATATAGTAAGTTCCATTTTTTTTATTTGAGCGGAAATGGAATCCGATTCCTTTCCGGATAATTCCGCGAGTTTACGCACTTCTCCCGCTACAACCGCAAATCCTTTTCCGGCTTCCCCTGCGTGCGCCGCTTCTATCGCGGCGTTCATCGCGAGAATGTTTGTTTGAGCGGTAATATCCATGATAGCGTTATTTGCTTTTCGCAGAGTTTCGGACTGTTCTGTTATTTGACGCAATTCCTGCGTGAGTTTGAACAGCATTTTTTGCCCTTCTTCCGAAGATGAAGTTAATGTTCCTGTTGTTTCGTTTGTACTGTTAACAACCAGGCGGATTGTATCTACAAGATTAGCGAGCTGTTCGATTGAAGAAGACGATTCAACAATATAATCAGATTGATTTTTAACTGTTTTTTCAAAAGCTCCAGAATTGTGATGAATTTCTGTCGCGGAACTTGCGGCGTTTTGTACCGACTGCATTTGCGATTTAACTTTTGTATCCATAATATTGATGCTGGCGGAAATAGATTCAAGCGCTCCGAATGAATCTATAACAATTGTATTTAATTTCCTGC
>WQXE01000110.1 GCA_009784995.1 Treponema sp.
CCGCGCGTTAAAAATTTTACCCATAAAATATTTTTTTCCGCGATTTCTATATACTCGCCGTTGGGATCGCCGCCGTCGGGAACCAGAACCATATCATTTTTATTGAATAAAGTAACATGATTTTTTACAAGCCATTCAATGCCGTAAACAGAGCCGACTTCTTCATCTGCTGCAAAAAGCAATTTAATTGTACGAACAGGTTTTATGTTCTGTTTTACAAAAGAGAGCGCCGCCAAAACCGAAGCGACAAGTCCCTGCTGATTATCTTCTACGCCGCGCCCGATTAATCTTGAACCTGCAGAATCATCAACACGTTTAACAGTCCATGGGTCGCTCGTCCAGAGTTTTTCTTCTCCGGGCGGAACAACATCCAGATGACTCATAATCCAAAGACAGCCATCATCGTTTTTATTGTCTTTATTTCCGCTGCCTTCGATTACGGCTATTAAATTGGGTCTTACACCGCCTTTTGCTCTTGTATCAGGCGCATCATATCTTTCCAGCTGAGTTATACCGTTGGAACGAAGCCAGTTTTCAAGAAAAAGACATTTATCCAATTCTCCTTCGCCTCCTGATTCAGGAGAAACTGCAGGGCGTTTAGTCAATTCTGTTTCAAGTTCAACTGCAAGATTTATGGAATTGTCCAGCCATGAAAATAATTTATCTTTCATTTTTTATATACTTCCCAGCTTGTTTTTATTAGGGTTTCCAAATCTGAATGTTGTGCTTTCCAGCCAAGAAGTTCGTGCGAAAGCGCGCAGGAAGCAGTGAGTTTTGCGGGGTCGCCTTCGCGCCTTCCCGTGATTTTTGCAGGGATAGGCTGTCCTGTAACTGTACGCGCAGTTTCCAAAACTTCTGTAACAGAAAAACCCTGTTCGCTTCCAAGATTTACGGTTAAACTTTTTTTGTTTTTTATAATGTAATCAAGAGCCATCGCATGACCTACAGCTAAATCGTTAACATGCACATAGTCGCGGATACAGGTGCCGTCTTTTGTATCGTAATCATTTCCAAAAATCTGCATTTCTTTTCTCATGCCGCACGCAGTTTCCATAATTACAGGAAGCAAGTTTGCAGGATTTTGTTCCAGTCCTTTTAACCGTCCCTTAACATCATAACCTGCGGCATTAAAATAGCGAAGGCTTGCATAACGAATATTTTTTAATTTGTCATACCAGCTTAAAAGACGTTCGATTTCCAGTTTTGTAAAACCATAATAATTTTCCGGCAGGGTAGGATGCTTTTCATCGATAGGAATATATTGAGGTTCTCCGTAAACAGCCGCGCTTGATGAAAAAACAATATTATTAATACCGGTTTCACAGGCCGCATTTAAAATATTGATGGTTCCGGCAATATTATTTTTTGAATATTTTGCAGGGTTTAACATTGATTCACCCGCCGCCTTAAAAGCAGCAAGATGAACAATGGCGTCAAAAGGCGCGGCAGAGTCTTTCATAGCGCCAAGGATCTGCATATAATCGTTTATATCGCCATGGATAAATTTTGCCTCGGAAAAAAGATTTTCCCTAAGTCCGCTTGAAAGGTTGTCAAAAACCGTACAACCATGTCCCCTATCAAGAAATTCCCTTGTTACATGGCTGCCGATATATCCGGCTCCGCCTATTATTAATATGTTCATATCGATATTATAGCTTAAAATAAAACTTTCTGTATAGGGTTGACTATTTACCAAAAAACATGCAATAATAATCCTTATGAGCAGAAAATCCGCCAAAATAGCATTAATTTCCATCTTTTTGGCAGTTAGTTTTCTAACAACATGCAATAATTTTTTTCATGATCTGGTTCCGCCTGATGAAAACCAAATACTTTCGTTTACTGTAGACGGACAAACAGAAAGAGAGGTAATTTTAACCTCTGAAATTTATGTAATGGTTGAAGCAGGAACCTCCGTAAATGCTTTAATTCCCAATATAGAAATATCTTCAAGGGCGACGCTGATTCCGCTTACAATGGATTACCTTAGTGATGCATTTCCCAGTGCAAATATAATGCAGGCAGCAATAGGTATATTTACCGCGGATGATTTATCTTCGTATGTATTGGACCTTATCGCGGATAACCGCGATTTTAATAGACCGATTATAGACAAACCCATAGATTTTTCCGGTCCCGTTAACTTTATTGTAATTTCCGCAAGAGGCAATATAAGGCAGTACACAGTAAATATCGTAATAGATTCAGGTTTGCCGCGCCTTATTAACTTTGGTTTTTCCAAGTTTGATAACGAAGAAATAATAAAAGACGCAGTTTCTTTTGTAAATGAAAATACAAGAACAATTCAGGCCGCTGTGTTGTACCCTGCAGAAATGGATTTAACATATGCTCTAATACCTTCGTTCACTATATTGGGCGATAAAGTAGAAGTAGACGGCGCGGAAGTACAATCCGGTATAGACGCAATTCAGTTTAACAACACTACAGGAATACAGACAAAAACCATAATTGTCTGGCGAAATGAAATACCTTTGGATTTTACACTTACTATTGTTTTTAGTTTAGATCCCGACAGTATCCGAAGTATAACAGACTTCCGCTTTAACAGAACGGATAATCCCAGTCCGGGCATTGCCGCAAATGCAGTAGGATCGATTATTAACAACGATGAACTTGGCACAATTCATGTTCAGGTTTTTTATACAGGTATCAAACCTTCCTATCTTACGCCAAGGTTTACAGCTCCCGGAAATGTGACTGTGAATAATGTAACGCAAACATCCGGTGTAAACAGTCACGATTTTTCATCGAGTATAGAATACCGCGTTATATCCCGAAATAATTTGTATGTTAGAACATACACAGTTACGGTAGACTTTATCGATATTGCCGCTTCTTCGCCTGTTATCAGCGCTTTTAAATTTTCATCCGCCCTTAATCCGTCTCTTGTGCAGGACACAACAGCACAGATAAGCGAAACCTCCGGTATAATAATGATAATCGCAAGTTACGGCAGTGTTATAACTCCCGATACCCTTATTCCGGAATTCAGCGCAACAGGTATAGTTACGGTAAACAACTCGGTACAAACATCCGGCTTTAGCGCCCAGAACTTTAGCCGCCAGATAAAATACTCTGTAACAAGCCCGGAAAACCCGACGTTAACTCGTGATTATTGGGTGCAGGTAAGTTTTACAAGAGACACATCATTGGACGCTACAATAACAGCGTTTAGTTTTCATCCCGGCGAAAATGCGGGATTACAGGAAGAACTTACAGGCCGTATAGATCATAATGCAGGAAAGATAACGATAATTGCTCCTGTAGGTTCCGGCGTTTCAGCAAGAACAATGTATCCCCGTTTTACATCCGCAGGGCAAGTGCGAGTAAACGGCACGCTGCAGACGAGCGGTGTTAACGGACATATTTTTAATTCACCGATCGAATACCATGTAACTTCCGCAAACGGAACAAACACAAAAATCTACACAGTAACAGTGCGCGAATTACAAAGCAGGATTTTTGTTAACCAAAACGCAGTTGGAATGGGCGACGGCACATCATGGCATGACGCATTCCGCGAACTTTCAGCAGCCTGCGCCGCCGCAGAGCTTTTTGACGAAGACGTACCCAAAGAAATCTGGATAGCCGCAGGGACCTACAGGCCAAGCAGAACAGGCAACAGAGAAGAATATTTTCTTATAACGCCGAACACAAGCTACATAGGCGGCTTTGCCGGAAACGAAACAACCAAAGACCAGCGTAACACCGCCGTGAACAAGACGATCATAAGCGGCGACCTGGGCGGCGGAGTGCGTTCATGGAATTTATTTGGCAGGTTTAATACTGCTAATGTTCGGCAGCAAATAAATGGCGACGTTTCTTTTGAAGGTATGGAGTTTACTTCTGCGAATGCATCTACAGCCTCTGGAGATAGAAGAAGCATATTTGATTTTTATTTTTCGTCTTCAGTAGCGCGCCATCTTGATATTATTAGTTGTACTTTCAAAGAGATGCAAATGGGTAATTTAGAAGTAATTCGTGTAACCGGCTCTAGCCGCGCTTCAATGAGACTTTCAAATGTTACCATGTCCGACATCGATGGTGGAAGTGTTGTATTTCAATCTAACGGAAGAGCTATTATAGAAAACTCAGCTTTTGATAGTTGCAGAGGGCCAATACTCCTGGGAGGAGTATTGTCGCATAAAGAAATTACAAATACTAATATAACTAATGTGCCTGCTGGGCATGGACTGACCGTATATGTTTCAGGCGGAAATGTAATTATTGATAATGTAACAATAGACGGTGTTCAAAACGGAAACGGAATAAGTATAAGTGCAGGTACGGCTATTATCTCGAATAGTAATATAAGAAATTCGAGTATTAATACCAACGGCGGAGGTATTCGGATCGATGTTTCCATAAATGCTGTAGTTAATAATACGATAATCGAAAATGTAAGAGCGGAAAACGGCGGGGGAATAAGTGCCTCTTCTACTAATAATCCAATGATAGAAGGCCATTTAACAATATCTAACTCTACAATTAGAAATGCTATTGCCACAAATAATGGCGGTGGAGTACATTTTAATTCTACTGGACGGCTTGTTATAGAAAATTCTCTCTTTGAAAATTGCAGAGCAGATGAAAGCGGAGGAGCTGTTTTTTCAAATGTACAGGCCTCTGGTATGACAATAAATATCAATGATACGCACTTTGTAAACTGTATATCTCGTAATAATAATTATGGTAAGATACTTAGATTTAATTGGTCTGTAAATCCAGTAATACGAAATTGCACATTTACTCATACCGAAGATTTTCTAGATATTGGTGTAGGAGATTTTTCTGGTATGTTTTGGCTTAGTGGTTGGTACGAAAATTGTACTTTTAATATGCTGAATACAAATACCACAGTAGATAATTATATTTTTGGTAATTATCTACAAAATATTGTGTCTGTAATGACTACAACCCTGACCTTAAAAGACTGTGTTTTTAATTTTAAAAATTCAGGAAGGTTGGGGTTAGTATCTATGAGTGGTCCTAACGACATTTCGGGGTACAACTATTATCTAATGCTGGATAATGTAACTATTAATAATTATAATGGTTTGCAACCGCTTATAAGGTTACAATATAACAACAGTAATATTTCTTATAATTTTAGAACAAACAATTTGTATAATGAAACGCCGCTGAACAACCAAGCGGCAATAAACTCTTTAGTTTCAAATGGCATTATCAGGCTAGAATTCGGAGCAGTAATCAACTTACTACCATAGGGTTCCTCTCCGCGCCGCACCGAAGGTGCGATTCCGCGGACAATTATGAACCCTGCGATCCCTGCCTCTCTGCGCCCCTGCGTGAAGTCTTCTTTAAATTCAATTTTTCCCTTCAAGCTCACTCGCAACAGCTTCCCATTCCCTGGTTTTTGTTTCAATTTCCGCGGTACATTCATCCAGTTTTTCTTTAATTTCTTTTGCTTTTTCGCCGTTTGAATAAACTTCGGGGAGTGCAAGTTTAGCTTCCAAAGCGTTTTTTTTTTCTTCCAGTTCTTCAAGTATTACAAGAATTTCTTTTTCTTGCTTTTGAAGCTTGCGGATTATAGCCTGTTTTTGTTTATTATCTGCTCTTTGTTCTTTGTTGTCGGTAGTTTGTTTTATATTGGCAATAGACACACCTTTTTCGGTTTCGGAAACATCGTTTTTTATCCTGTCAAGATAATACCCGTAATTGCCGTAAAAAAGTTTAAAAGAAGCCGCAGATGTTCCGGTTCCCGGAGACAGCGCAAGCGTTTTCGTAGACAATTCTTCCATAAAGGCGCGGTCGTGGGAAACAAAAATAATAGTGCCTTCAAACTTTTTTAATGCGTCCAGTAAAATATCTTTTGAGTATAAATCCAGATGGTTTGTAGGTTCATCCAGAATAAGCAGATTCATTGGTTTTAAAAACATTTTTAAAAGGGAAAGACGGCTTTTTTCTCCTCCCGAAAGCACGTTAATACTTTTGTAAACATCGTCGCCGCGGAATAAAAAAGCGCCGAGCATATCACGTAACTTCGGAACAAGAGCCGTTGGCGCTTCTTCTTCCATGAATTCAAGGATTGTTTTCTGTGAAGTCATCGCTTCCGCCGCATCCTGCGAAAAATAACCCGCTTTTATACCGGTTCCGAACTTTACAGAACCCTCAAAATTTGAATCCGAACCTGCGATAATGCGCAAGAGAGTAGTTTTTCCCGCGCCGTTAGGCCCTGTAACAACAAGCCGTTCTTTTGAATCAAGGCAAAGATC
>WQXE01000111.1 GCA_009784995.1 Treponema sp.
GCTTAGCCAGAGTATTTATAAAATGAGCGCTTATATGCTGGACAATTAAAACCGGAACGGGAAAATCACTTTTTAATTTCGGTAAAATCGCTTCCAGAGCTCTAGGTCCGCCTGTGGAAGCCGCGATAAGAACAAGTTCAGGGTTGAACTCATTTTTATTAAATATTTTTTTTATCTTTTCCGGTTCACTTTCGGTTTTGTTTATTTTTTTTTCGCTGTCATTGTTAAATAATTTTATGATATCCGCTATTCTGCGTTTTATAATTTCCAGGTTTTTATTATAACTGTCATAAATTGGCTTGATTAGATATTCTGCCGCTCCTTTTGACAGCGCTTCCAGCATGAGTTCATTATTGTTGGATGAAGGACGCGCTGTTATCATAATAAAAATCTCCGGTATTAAAGAAATTATTTCCTTTAAAAGTTTGATTAAATCCAAACCAGGAATTTCAACATCTATAATAACAATATCATATTTGCTATTTTTGACAAATTCAAGAGCTTCAAAACCATCTGCCGCGAAATCAATAACGGATTCCTTTCGGGTTTCCGTTATAATTTGAGTAAACATTTTTTTATATACAGGCGAACTGTCGGCTATCAATATTTTTAGTTTATTTTTAGTCAATTCACCTTTAATCAGCTTGTTTTGAAGTTTGATATAATATCCTCCAATTCGTTAGCCATATTAAGCAGTTTTTCGCTGGAATTCCTTATCGTAATTACGGTTCTTTGTGAATTACCGGCTTCTTCACTGATAAGCTGAATAGTTTTAGAAATATCTATTAACCCAAGCGCCATATCTTTCGCTGTGCGGTTTATTTCGTTCATGTTGTTTGACGCGCGTTCCGAGTTCATCGCGATTTCCTGTGAACCGACAACAAGCTCGGCGGTGGATTTAGCGATTTCATTAACACCCTTTGTGGAATCTACAACCGTTCTTGTAACGGATTGCGCGTTTTCTGAAATTCTGTTAATTTCGATATTTATATCACCCATCTGTTTCGCGGCTGCCGCGGATTCCGCGGTAATTCGCTCGCCGCGTTTTCCCTGAATACCCATTTCGTTCGCGAATGTATTAATATATTCTGTCATGCCGTTCATAATCGCGGTTATTTCAGAAACGGCGGTTACCGCGTCTGACATATTACTCTGCATGTTTTCGATTTGATCCGCGATTTCGCCTGTAGCGTCAGTTGTTTGTTTCGCGAGTTCTTTAACTTCGTTCGCGACTACCATGAAACCTTTGCCCGCTTCTCCCGCTCCCGCGGCTTCTATCGCGGCATTTAAAGCAAGCATGTTTGTTTGATCCGCTATATCACTTATTACACTTACAATTTTTACGATTTGTTTGCTCGCGGCTTCCAGGCGGCGGATTATTTCGTTAGTATTTTTCGCTTTAACATCCGCGTCAGATACATTATTTTTGGCTCCCACGCTGCGTTCCTGCACCACAAGAATCGATTTATTTATTTCATCAACGCTGTTTGCTACATTATTAAACGTGTTTGAAACAAGACTGACAGATTCAGACGCTTTTCTGATACTGTTTTGAATATTATCAACCAAAGAGCTTGACTGCTCTACCCTCGCGCTTGTTTCTTCGGCGGCTACCGCGACTGTGCTTATGGTTGAATTTATTTCTTCTATAGAAGACGCTACAGCGCTTATATGAGAACTCGCGGCGGAAACAGCGTTAGACGATTGTGTCATCCCGGCAGAAAATTCTTCGGTTGTAGAACTAACAGAAGATGTATGTTCATTGAATTCAACACTGTGACTTTCCATGTTCTGTGAAACTGAAAGCATATTTTCCGCTGATTCGCGCAATCTTAAAGCTACATCTTTAAGTTTAACAGAGACCATATCATCATAATTTAAAAGTGAATTACACGCTTCAAAAAGCCGTCCTATTTCCGCGCCGTATGTTGTAGGAAACCTTACCGTATAATCGCCTTGCGCGGCTATTGTCATTTTATTCGCGCATAATAAAATCGGTTTACTTATGGATATAGAAAAATAAATTCCAAATATAACGGTAATAAAGACTCCAAAAATTGATAAAAATATTAAGAATTGAAGAGTCTGCTGCGATTCCAGTAAATTATTATTCATAACCTCTTTTCCCAATTCAAGTCTTATATCGCTTAAATTAGCCATTATAACCATAGCGCGATCCGAATAAGGTGAAAGATTTTGCAATAAAAAATATTCAGCGTCACTGTCGCCTCTTATTATTTTCTCCCTAAACAGTATCATATTAGCTTCGTAACTGTTAAACAGATTTACAAATTCGCGGTAATAGTCGTTCGCGCGCTCTGTTCTGATTGATTCAGAAAAGCCAAACATTAATAATTTTATATCGGCAATCCTGTTAAGAAATTCATTTATAGTATCAATCTGTTGTACTGTATCCATATCAATAAAAATATCACGGCCTTCGATTTTCATTTTTTCCAGTGTTATTCTCGCGTCAAATATTATACCAAGGGGATCTGTAACGAAATTTACAATTTCACCGCTTAATTGCACCGTGTTATTCACATCGATAACCGCGAACATTAAAGTAACAAGCATTACAAGCGTTACAAATACAAAAACTGATAACAGTTTTCCTCTTATTGACATATTCCTAATTGCTTTCATCTTTTGTTCCTCCATTTGATTCATTACTTTTATATCTATTTATTATAGAATCAATATCTATGATCCTGTAAAGCCTGTCTTCAAATTCCGCGATACCGCTTATACAAAAACTATCCTGCATACCTGTCGCGAGCGAAGGCGGATTAATAATATTATCATCGATCTCAACAAGCTCTCCCGGTTTGTCAATTGCCAAACCCATTTGATTATCATTACCGGAAAATGATTTAAAAATTACAGCGTTAACAAGATCAGATGTTTTATTATCTTTGCATCCAAGAAGTATATAAAGGCTAAAAATAGTTACAACACTTCCTTTTAAATTTGTAATGCCGATTACAGCGTCCGGCGCGGAAGGCACTTTTGTAACTGTCATTTTACGCGAGATTTTTTCTACACGGTTTACATCTACGGCGAATAATTCATTGTTAACAAAAAAACTTAAACCTTTCATTTTATTCCCGCTTTTTTCGCAATCTTTTTATTTTCTTTTTCGTTTTTAACTTCCTGTATTATCGCGGAAGGGTTTAAAAATATAACTATTTTTTCGTTATAAACACTTGTTCCCAAAATAAAATCACTGTAAAACTGTTCGTTATCAAGCGTAAATATATCTTCCACTTTGTCCAATACTTTTTTTATTAAAAGTCCGATTAAAGAATCGCCGCTCTTTAGCGTCAGTACATAAAGTTTATCCTGCGTATAATCCTGTTTTACAACCGGCGCGTAATCTTCCGGTCTTACTATACGCACGGTATTTTCCGCGATATTCACAAAATGTCCGCTGCCGATTTCCTGTATATCTTTTGAACTTATGACTTCGATTCTTGTTATATCCTTCATTTCGACGGCATAATATTCAGGACCCGAACAATTAAAAATAACAACGTGTTTTGTATCAATGTATTTTTCTTCTTCCTCGCGCCTTAAAGAAGTTGAAAGTTTTTCCATAGCTTCTTTTTGAATATCATCAAGACCCATGTAATTCATAATGCCTTCTGTATTTAAAATAGTGACTGCTTTTCCATTTCCTAAAACTGTCACATTCGAAAAACACGGGCAATTCTGTAAATAAATTGGAAGATGTTTAACAAGTATCTGCTCGGTATCAACAGCATCGTCTATTAAAAGAGCGAAACTTTTAACACCGGCGTTTAACACAAGACATTTTACAATTCCATCATGGCGGCTTTGTTTAAGTATTTCATCCGCGTCTGTTGTTTTTCCTTTGGCTTTCGCTTCAATTTCTTTCATAGAAACAACAGGGATAATCCTTCCGTTTAAAATAAGTACAAGCGATTTATTTACTCTTTCTATTCGTTTGGAAATAGCGTCACTGGAAATTCTGACAATCCGTTCGATATTTAAATCAGAAACCGCGTAAGGAATTGAATCTATTGTTATTATAAGCGCTCTTATAACAGTGAGTGTAATCGGCATTATAAGCCGCACAGTTGTTCCTTTGCCTGCTTCTGAATCAATTTCGATAGAACCGCCGAGTTTTTCAATATTGTTTTTAACAATATCCATGCCAAAACCGCGCCCTGAAATTTTGGTAATTTGTTTGGAAGTAGAAACTCCTGTTTCAAAAATAAAATTAATAATTTCCTTTTCTGTCATTAATGACAATTCTTCGCTAGTAGAAAGACCTAGTTCCAATACTTTTTGTTTTATGGCATTAGTGTTAATACCCGCGCCGTCGTCTGCAACTTCTACAACAGCGCAATCATCTAACATATATGATGTTAAACTTATTATTCCTTTTATTGGTTTACCCGCGACAGCCCGTTTTTCCGCTGATTCAAGACCGTGAGCGGCGGAATTTTTTACAATTTGTGTTATAGGATCGGTTAGAGCTTCCAGTAAATATCTGTCGAGCGTTACATCATCTCTTATAATTTCGACAGTTATATCTTTGTTTAAGGATTTCGCTGTGTCGCGTATGATACGCGGAAACTTCGCGAAAATTACGCTTATGGGCTGCATCCTTAAAAACATGATTTTTTCCTGTACATCACTTGTAAGCCTGCTAATATCATATAAAACAGGAGCAAGACCCGGAATAGATTTTGTATAACCAGACACAGTAGAAAAAAGTTGGTTTCGGATTAAAATCATTTCATTTGCCATATCCATTAAACCGTTAATAACGGAGATATCAAGGCGAATGGAAATATTTTCTTCGCTTCTTGGTGTTTTAATAAAAACCTGAGCGCTGTTATCTTCCGTGTTGCCGGATTTTGACGCGTCATAATGCAAAAGACAAATATTTTTTTTATCTATTTGAATTGCCGAAGATAAAATATCTATATCCAAAACAGTTGTAACAAGAAGTTCCAATACAGCGTTTTCATACTTTGATAAAACATTTATCAATTTATCTGTCATGTTTTGTGAATTTTTAATTATCAAATTATCATTTGAAGTTTGCGCGTTTCGCGGCGTATCATTATCTGAATACTTTTTTATAATCGCTTCCGCGATACCGCCTATTGATAAAATATTGTCAAACAATTCTTTTGGCTGTTTATAATATCTACCCAGGTCTTTATTAAATACAATATTGATGTAATAAATTTTATGTCCGTACAGTACCGCGTTTTTAAGAAATTCTTCCGTTTCCTGGTTTTTAAAATCAAAAGGTATCTTGGAAAGACTAAAACCAACATCAATGAGTTCTGAGTTTTCGACACCTGAATATTTTCTGAGTATATCAACAAGATATCCTATGTTTATTTCATCATCGTCATGAATATTATCGATAAGAGCTTTTAAACAATCAACGCCTTGCAGCAATACATCCGAAACTTCCTCGTTTATGTATAAATTCCCTTCCATCACTTTTGTAAAAATACTTTCCAATTCATGCGAGACTGTTACAATCTTTCCAAGCGAAAAGAAACCGGCGGTTCCTTTAAGACTGTGAGCGGCGCGGAAAATAATTTTTAATAATTCAGGATCGTCAGAAAGAGAGCTTGAATCCAGGAATGCCGTTTCGATAATATTTACATGAGTTTTGGCTTCAGCAATAAAATCATTAATTATTGAACGTGTCTCGTTTTTCTTCATCAGCCGCAACTCCTAAAAACATAACAAAGACCTTATTTTTGTCAATTAAAGCGAGTATATATTAATTAAATCATAGAAAACGCAAAAAAGTCAAGTACTATAACTATCAGATGATGAAAAAAACTATTTATTATTAGCCGGTATATCTCTTTTAACTGATAAAATAATTATAAAAATCATAAAAACAATCAAAACCAGAAATAACCATAAGTTATCAATTTCTGTTATATTATTAATGGAACTTTTAGTGTTATTTATTGATACAAGATCATATTTTTCATTAAATATATTAGCGCGATCATTATTATCAATAATACCGCCTTTTTGGAATGAAACATCCGCGTACTGGAAAAAAATTCCCCCGCCCGAAAGCGCGGTATTTCCGCTTATTGTTCCGCCTTCCATAACAATACGGCTTTTTGGACCGTCGACAAGAATACCGCCGCCCCATGAAGCGTTATTGGATAAAATCCGCGGTGAGTTGCGCATAACAAGATATCCGCCTTTTTCAATAA